>NZ_JABXEM010000388.1:0-7630 GCF_013372595.1 Myxococcus sp. AM011 | reverse complement strand
GAACACCACCCACGGCGCCCGCCCCCCCGCCATGCTCCAGTTGCGGCTCACGTACGCCCGGATGCGCGCCCGAATCCACTGGCTCGCGTATGCCCCGAACGGAATCCCCCGCTCCTCGAACCGGCCCGCCGCCTCCATCAACCCCACGTTCCCCTCGGCCACCAGTTCGTCCAGCGGCAACCCCGTCCACCGGTACTTCCACGCCAGTCGCTCCACCAGCACCAGGTGCTCCCTCACGCGCGTCTCCACCACCTCGCGGAGCACCTCAAGCTCACGGGACTCACAGGACACGCTCGGGTTGATGGCTTCCATGGACCTCCTCCGGTCTCTTCGCGGCGAAGAACTCGTCCGCGAATGCACATAGAGATAAGCCAGGACCATTCTTAATAAAATTAGGTAGTTTGAACGCAACCCATCGGTTATCTCTATGGGTATGAGCTGGCTCAACTACCATCATCTCCTGTATTTCTGGACGGTTGCGCGGGCGGGCAGCATCGCCAAGGCAGGCGAAGAGCTGCACCTCGCTCAACCCACCATCAGCAGCCAGCTCAAGCTGCTGGAGGAGTCGCTGGGCCACAAGCTCTTCGAGCGACAGGGCCGCAAGCTCGTCCTCACCGACGTGGGGCGCACCGTCATGCGGTACGCCGATGAAATCTTCCGCCTGGGCAACGAGCTGAAGAACGTGGTCGCTGGGCTGCCCCCCGGCCAACAACTGCGCCTCAACGTGGGCATCCTCGACGTCATTCCCAAGCTCGTCGCCGAGCAGCTCCTCAAGCCCGCGCTCGAGGCAGGCCCTTCGCTGCGCATCATCTGCCGCGAAGGCCCCCTGCCCCAGTTGCTCGCCTCGCTCGCGCTGCACGAATTGGACGTGGTGCTCGCCGACGCACCCAGCTCCGAGCCCGTCAGCGTCCGCTCCTTCAACCACCTGCTCGGCAAGTGTGGCGTGTCCTTCTTCGCCGCCGACAGCCTGCGTCACCTCAAGAAGGACTTCCCCCGCTCCCTCGACGGCGCGCCCATGCTGCTGCCCTCGGACGAGTCCTCCGTGCGCCGCTCGCTGGACCTCTGGTTCGAGCGACAGGGCCTGCGCCCCCTCATCGCCGGCGACTTCGACGACAGCGCCCTGCTCCAGGCCTTCGGCCAGAGCGGCCACGGCGTCTTCGCCATGCCCTCCGTCATCGAGTCGCAGATGGAGCGCGAGTACAACTGTTCCGTCATCGGCCGCACCGACGAAATCGAGACCTGCTTCTACGCCATCACCGTCGAGCGCCGCCTGCGCCACCCCGCCGTCGTCGCCATCGCCGAGGCGGCCCGCTCGCAAATCTTCAGCGTCTGAGGCCCGCGGCGCTCAAGGCGAGGCGCGGTACACCTCCACGCCCGCCACCACCGTCGCCAGCACCCGCGCATCCACCAGCGCCTTCGCGGGCCCCTCCACCGGGTCCACCGACAGCGCCACGAAGTCCGCGTCCTGCCCTGGTGCCAACCCGCCGCGCCGAGCCTCCTCGAAGGACGCCCACGCCGGCCCTCGCGTGAAGCCCTCCAGGGCCTCGTACCCCGACAGCGCCTCCTCCGGCAGCCAGCCTCCCTCCGGTCTGCCCGTGGCGTCCTGCCTCGTGCGCGCCGCGTACAGCCCCGCCAGGACGTCCGGGTTCTCGATGGGGAAGTCGCTGCCCAGCGCGAGGGTGGCCCCCGCGTCCTTCAGGCTGCGCCACGCATAGGAGCCCCGGAGTCGCTCGCGGCCCAGTCGTGCTTCCGCCCACGGCATGTCGCTGGTGGCATGGGTGGGCTGAACGCTCGCCACGAGGCCCGCCGCGCCCAGGCGGGTGATGTCCTCGCGTCGCAGAATCTGCGCGTGCTCCACGCGGTGCCGCAGCGCCTTCGTGCCCGTCTCCTCCGACACGCGCGTGAGGACGTCCACCACCAATGTATTGGCACGGTCTCCAATGGCGTGGATGCACACCTGGAAGCCCCTGGCCATGAAGGCACGGCTCCGGGACTCGAGCTCCTCGGGCGACATCAACAACAGCCCGCGCTGTCCCGGCTCGTCACAGTAGTCCTCGTGCAGCGCCGCTCCCCGGCTGCCCAGCGCCCCATCCGCCAGGAACTTCACCGCGCGCATCGTCAGCATCCGTCCCTGCCACGGGCCTTGTGCCAGATAGGCGTGCCGCTCGTCCCCCTGGCCCGCCGCCATGGCGTAGATGCGCAGCGGGAGCGTGCCCTCGGCGTCCCACTGTTGAAGCAGCCGGAACGCATCCAGGTCCATGCCGGCGTCGTGGACTCCCGTCAGCCCCACCCGGGCACAGCGCTCCAGCGCCGCGCGGAGCCGTGTCTCCAGCTGCGCCTTCGTGGGCGGTGGCATCGCCGCGGCCACCACGTCCATGGCGTTGTCCACCAGCACTCCCGTCGGCTCGCCCTTCGCGTCCCTCAGGATGCGGCCTCCCTCGGGGTCCGGCGTGTCGCGGGAGATGGCTGCTCTGCGCAGCGCCTCGCCGTTCACCCAGGCCGCGTGGTGGTCCACTCGCGTGAGGAACACGGGCGTGGTGGGAAACACGGCATCCAGCTCGGCCCGACCCGGGAAGGCTCCACCGGGCCACTCGTTCTGGTCCCAGCCCCGTCCCAACAACCAGTCACCCTGGAAGCTGGAGACGGGTGCCTGTGTCAGTCGGCGCAGCGCCTCCTCGACCGAGGGCGCCTTCTCCAATCGCACCGTCGTCAGGCTTCGCCCCAGGCCGTGCAGATGTGCGTGGGCGTCCACCAGCCCCGGCACCACCGTGGCGGCTCCCAGGTCCACCTCTCGCGCACCGGGCGCGGCCGCCCTCACTTCGTCGCGCGTGCCCACCGCCACGACACGTCCGTCGCGCACCGCCAAGGCCCGAACGAGTGGACGCGATGCATCCAGCGTCCAGATTCGCTCTGCCAGATAGACCGTCGTCTCCACCGTGCGCCTCCGCCTGCTCCGCGTCGGGCTTCGTCTCCACGCGGGTCGCGCGCACTGTGCGCGAGCGAAGGGACAGTGTCACGAGGACCGTCTGCTTGGAGACGCGATGAGCAGAGCCGGCGCGGGCCGCGAGCAGGCTCCTGGCTCCTGGCTCGCGACTCACGGCGACGGGCGTCCGCGTATGGCGACGCGCTATTGCGGCTGCGTCTCCGTTTCCGTCGTGCCCGCATCGGGCTGCGCAGGCATGGGCGTGGCGGGGCCGGGCGGTTCGTCCGGCACGGTCTGCACGGGCTCCCGCACCTGGTCAGGGCCCTGGAGCGGCTCCTGTTGGTCCGTCCCGGCGGGCTGCGTGGTCTTGCAAGCCAGTGGCACTGCGGCCAGGCAAAGGGCGGCGATGAGAGCAACGCGGCGCATGAATCCTCCCCTTCGGAGTCTTGGCGAGCAGCGAATGTGCTGCCTGTCGTTCACACCGACCACCCGGGAAGCGTCCCGGCATGCGAGCACTCCCTCTCCATGCCCGATACCGGACATGCGCGAGCCGACTCGGGAAGGTGGAGCAGGGCATGACCACCGTTGCCTCGAAAGTGTCCTCACACCTCGGGAGCCTCGGGCCAGGCGGGTGGTGGGCAAGCGTTCGCTTCAGGAGGTGTGACTTGCCACGCTCACGCCACATCCAGCTGGAGAGAATCTGGGCCGCTTGCGTCCTGATGATGCTCGCCCTGGGCCTGCTCGCGGCGACACCTCCATCGAGCATTCCGTCCAGCTCCTCCACCGTGGCTCGCTGCGAGCTGGAAGGCGTGGTGGACACTGGCTCGGGCGCCTATCTGGCCGACTGCGTGCGGCGCGCCGAGCAGGGGGGACACTCGGCGCTGCTGGTTCGACTGGACACTCCGGGCGGCTCGCTGGAGGCCACTCGCACCATCGTCCGTGCATTCCTGGGCTCCACCGTGCCGGTGCTCGTCTGGGTGGGTCCCTCTGGTGCGCATGCGGGCAGCGCGGGTGTCTTCATCACCCTCGCCTCCAATCTGGCGGCCATGGCTCCGGGCACCAACATCGGCGCGGCGCATCCCGTGGCGGGTGTCACCGGACAGGACCCGGAGGCGGCAGGTGGCTCGCAGCTCGCCCGAAAGGTGGAGAACGACACCGTCGCCTTCGCCGAGAGCATCGCGCGTCAGCGAGGCCGCAGCGCGGAGTGGGCCTCCTCCGCCGTGCGCGACAGTGTCGCCGTCAGCGCGAACGCGGCCGTCGAACTGCGCGTGGTGGAGCACCTCGCGTCCAGCGAATCTGAGTTCCTTGCCTGGGCCGATGGACGTTCGGTGCAGGTGGCGGGGGGCGACACGGTGCGGCTGTCCACTCGCGACGCTCGACTCGTGGAGCTGACTCCGAGCCTCTCCCAGCGCACGGTCCATGCGCTCGCGCATCCCTCGCTGGTCTACCTGCTGTTCCTCATGGCCGCGCTCGGACTGGTCGTCGAGCTGGCGCATCCCGGCGGCATCGCGCCTGGACTCATCGGCCTGGTGGCACTGGTGCTCGCGCTGGTGGCCTCGTCCGCGCTGCCCGTGAGCGCGGGGGCCCTGTTGCTCCTCTTGCTCGGCGCGGCGCTCATCATCGCGGAGCTGTTCGTCACCAGTGGACTGCTCGGGGCCTCGGGCGTGGTGTTGCTGGGGCTGGGCGGACTGTTCCTGGTGGACCGCTTCGACCCGGACTGGTTCGTGGACCGCTCCTTCGGGGTGTCGTGGGCGTGGCTGATTCCCACCACGTTGGTCCTCGCGGGCGCGGCGGCCTATATCGCGTGGCGGAGCGCGCAGACGCGGCGGCTGCCTCAGCGCGGTGGAGACGCGGGACTCGTGGGCGAGGAGGGCACCACGCTGGCCCCCGTCACTCTCGAGAGCGGTGAAGTGTTCGTCCATGGTGAGCGCTGGCGCGCCACCTCTCCCTCCCCCATCCAGCGCGGCGCCCATGTGGTGGTGCGGCGCGTGGAAGGGCTCACCCTCTTCGTCGACGAGGTGAAGACATGACCAACGTGTTCGGGCTGCTCGGGTTCATCATTCCGCTGGGCATCGTCTTCCTGCTGTTCCTGTCAGGCGTGCGCATCGTCAACGAGTACCAGAACGGCGTGGTGTTCCGGCTCGGTCGCTTCGTGGGGTTGAAGCGCGCGGGCTTCCGCTGGCTCATCCCCTTCGTGGAGCGCATGGTCATCATCGACCTGCGCACCGTTGCTCGCGACGTGCCGCCCCAGGACGTCATCACTCGCGACAACGTCAGCGTGAAGGTCAACGCCGTCGTCTACTTCCGCGTCATCCATGCCGACAAGGCCGTGCTCGAGGTGGAGGACTATCTCTACGCCACCAGCCAGCTCGCCCAGACGACGCTCCGCGCGATTCTGGGCCAGGTGGAGCTGGACCAGCTCCTCAGCGAGCGCGAGCGCATCAACCACGAAATCCAGCAGGTGCTCGACGCGCGCACGGACCCGTGGGGCATCAAGGTCTCCAACGTGGAGGTGAAGCACATCGACCTGCCCCCGGAGATGCAGCGGGCCATCGCCCGACAGGCCGAGGCAGAGCGCGAGCGTCGCGCGAAAATCATCGCCGCCGAGGGCGAGCACCAGGCCGCCGAGAAGCTCGCCATGGCCGCGGACGTGCTCAGCCGCAACCCCGCCACGCTCCAGCTCCGATATCTCCAGACGCTGGTGGAAATCACCACCGGCGGCAATCACACCATCCTCCCCATCCCGCTCGACATCCTCCGTGCCGTTGGCGCCGCGGCGGCTCGCAGCGGCTTCGGTTCGGGCGAGGACGACAGGCGACACTCCAACGGGCATCGCGACGAGGACGGACATCCCGTGGGTGGATTGACGTAGGCTCTCACTCAGGTCTCCCACCTGAGCGAGTCCATGGATGAGTCCATCCCCTTGTTGGCGCCATAGGTCTGGAAAGCTGCGTCGGCGCCACCTCGGGGCAGCCGCCCTGTTCGCGCTCGTTCTGGCCTGTGCTCCCTCTCGCCGCTACTTCCTGAGCAGCGAGCTTCCCATCCTCGAGGGAAGGGACGTCCTGCGCGTGGCACCCGGTCCCTGGGAGAATGGAGATGTCCCTGCTGTGTATTCGGACGCAGCCACCATTCCAGATGACTTGCTCATTCCCGCTCTCAAAACCTTGATGACCTTGCCTGGGGCCACCGACGCGTGCGAGCCGAGCACGGGGCGCCCCCGCGCAGACGCAGCCGAGTACTGCCTCGCCGTCTACCGAACGGCAGAAGACTGGCGAGTGTCCTGGCCTATTCGGAATCTCACAGGCGAACGAAGTGCGTGCAGTCCTCCTTTCGGTGGGGTCGATGACAAGGACTTTGGCCGAGACCTCCCCATCTTCGGATTCGCGCACAATCATCCTTGCGGCACGAATGTGAGCAGCTCGGACTTGAGGGTGTCTCCCGCGATGAAATCAGCCGAAGGACACTGGAGCATGGTGGAGTACGCGGTGGCGCCCAACGGAAAGCCAGCACGTGACTCGCGAGGCCAGTTGATTCCGGCATGGGCATGGCTCGCGACAGGAAGAGCGGTAGCTCCTCGCATCTACAAGTGGAACCTCGCTGGCGAAGTGTTCCGATGGAGCGAGACTGGGAAGCGCTGGGACTTCCAGGCAACGTGCGAGCCCCAGAGGCCCAGCAACCTCTCCGCCGTGGTACCGCCTCCACGGTGCGTTCCCGAGTTGGACACGAAGGCCGAAGCTGCCCAGGAGTGACTTCCATGCTGAAGCCCCACTATTTCGTCCTCTTCGTCTCGCTCCTGGCGGATGGCGGCACGGAACCACCCAAGGCGAAGGCATCGACTCCAGTCTCGGATGCGGGCACTCCCAGCCCCAACGGTGTCGACTCCATTCCCTGGCCCAAAGACCTGCGCCCCCTGGCCACACTGGATGGGCCCGCCGTCCTGGCGGCGCATGCCGCGCTCCAACAAGTGCTGTCGCGGTTCCCCAAAGGAGGAACGAGCACATGTGAGTTCTCGGCCAAATCACTGGACGTCGTCGTTGGACAGGAAGCCGGCCTGTACTTCGTGCGCATCGACCGCCGCCCCGAGCGGTGTGGCTGGGCCCCTGGCGTCAGCCTTGAGTTCGATTGGTTCGAGCTCTATGCGGTCTCCCCCGACGGCCGCGTCCTCGGCCGCCATCCGTACATGCCTTAGCGCGGACCACTACAGGCGCGGTGGCGGGCGGGTGATTCCGAAGAGCTCCTCCCGCTCCAGTGTGATGGCCAGTCGGCTCAAGCGCAGCGAGGCCAGCGCGAGCACCGCCACCGCTCCCAGCAACAACACGCCGAGGGCGAAGGACACCACCGGCAACGGCTCCGGAATGTCGAGCTGACGCTTCGTCAGATACAGCAACGACGTCACCACGAACGCCAAGAGCGCCGTGTACGTGAGCGCGATGGCCCTCGCGAGGATGGCGTGCCGCCGGTCCAGGATGACCACCTCCTGCCGCAACAAGTCCCGCCGCGAGCTCCCATCCGGCAACTGCCGCGCCTCCCTCAACATCTCCCGCATCCGCGTCGTCATCCGCGCAATCTGGTTGTCCAACCCCGTCGCCACGATTCCACACGCCGACACCATCACCGCCGGCGTCACCGCCGTCCCAATCAACCGTATCGACGAGAGGTCCAACCCATCCGACACACCGTTCATCCCCCCTCTGTTCCACCCCACCC
>NZ_JABXEM010000387.1:0-7666 GCF_013372595.1 Myxococcus sp. AM011 | reverse complement strand
GTGCTGCTCGGCCTGGAGACCTCGGTGCTGGGGCTGGTGCTGGGCATTCCGGGCACGGCGCTCTTCGTGATGTGGCTGGTGACGGACCACACGGTGGTCTACCGGAACGAGAACCTGTTCCTGGCCAACCCGCTGACGCTCCTGGCGGTGCCCTTCGGCGTGTCGCTGATGCGGGGCAACCCGAGGGCGCGCGCGCGGCTGTTCAAGCTGTGGGGCGCGCTCACGGCGACGGCGGTGCTGGGCATCGTGCTCAAGGTGCTGCCCCCGTTCGACCAGGACAACTGGCGCCTCATCGCGCTCATCCTGCCCATCTCCCTGGGGATGGCGGGGGCGTTCGGCCTGGACCGCGTCCTCGCGCGCTTCACCGGCACACATCGCGCGTCAGCGGACCCGCGCGACACCGTCGCTCGGCTCAAGACGCCCTGACGCCTTTCGTTTTCAACCTGTTTCCGCGCGGTGGCCGCTGACGGCACCGCGCGCCCGCGGAGAACAAGACATGGCGAACGATTCGATGGAGAAGATCAACGGCCTTCGGGAGCGCGTGTTGGCGCTCCGGGGGCATCTTTGACCTGGACCGCAAGCGGTCCCGCATCGCGTTGATTGAGCGTGAGAGCACGCTGCCCACCTTCTGGGACGACAACACCAAGGCGCAGTCGATGTTGAAGGAGAAGTCCGCGCTGGAGGCGGGCGTGGCCTCCTACGACAAGGTGATGCGCGGGCTCGATGACGCGCAGACGCTGCTGGAGCTGGCGGCGGAGATGAGCGACGAGGACACGGCCCGGGAGGCGGAGGGCTCGCTCGCGGGGCTGGACGGAGACGTCGCGAAGCTGGAGCTGGCGCGCATGCTGTCCGGTGAGCAGGACCGCAGCAGCTGCTTCATGGACATCAACGCCGGCGCTGGTGGCACCGACTCGATGGACTGGGCGGCCATGCTGTTGCGCATGTACACGCGCTACTGTGAGACGAAGGGCTGGAAGGTGGAGATCAGCGACGAGGTGCCGGGCGAGGAGGCGGGCTTCAAGAACGTCTCGCTGCGCATCGAAGGCGACTTCGCCTACGGCTACCTCAAGGCCGAGGTCGGCGTGCACCGGCTGGTGCGCATCTCCCCGTTCGACGCCAACGCGCGCCGGCAGACGGCCTTCGCTTCAGTGGACGTCTACCCGGAGGTGGATGACGCCATCCAGATCGACCTCCCGGAGAAGGACATCGAGCTGAAGTTCATCCGAGGCAGCGGCGCGGGTGGACAGAAGGTCAACAAGACGTCCTCCACCGCGCAGCTGCGCCACCTTCCCACGGGCATCATCGTCACCACGCAGACGGAGCGCTCCCAGTCGGCCAACAAGGAAATGGCCTTCAAGATTCTGCGCGGCCGCCTGTACGAACTGGAGATGAAGAAGCGCGAGGCCGCGCGCGACGCCGCCGAGGCCGCGAAGAAGGACATCTCCTTCGGCTCGCAGATCCGCTCCTACGTGCTGGCCCCCTACCGCATGGTGAAGGACCTGCGCACCGGCGTGGAGACGGGCAACGTGGACGCGGTGCTGGACGGTGATTTGGAGGAGTTCATTACCGCGCAGTTGTTGGGGGTGAAGAACCCCAACCGCAACGCGGCCATGGATTAGCCGCGAGCACCCGGGAACCTTTTTCCGCGCCTTGTTGTCGGAGGCGCGGTGGGGCAGGGGAACGGGATAGGCTCGAGGAGCAGTGGCCCCTCCTCCTCGGAGGGGCTGTCGCGGGAGGACATCGGTGTCGCCGGGCGGCGTGCTCGAAATCGGACAGGACGGGCCGGCCGCGGATGCGACCGCGTCACGGCGCGAGGACGCGGCCCTGCTGGCCCGCCTGCGCCAGGGCGAGCCCGAGGCCTTCGAGCAACTGGTGCGCACGCACCAGGACCGGGTCTACGACTTCTGCGTCCGCATGGTGGGGGACCGCGAGGAGGCCCACGACCTGGTGCAGGAGATTTTCGTCAGCGTGCACCAGAACGTCCGCCGCTTCCGCGAGGACGCGAAGCTGTCCACCTGGCTGTTCCGAATCACCAAGAACCACTGCATCAACCGGCTCAAGTACCTCAAGCGTCGCGGCCGGGGCCGCTCGGAGGAGTACGACGAGACGAGCGACCTGTGGGTGGACGGCCCGGGGGCGCCGCCCGCGCCGGATGCGGCCCTGGAGTCCGCGCGCGAGCGGGCCCGGGTGCAGTGGGCCATCTCCCAGCTCGAGCCGGATGCCCGCATGCTGGTGGCCCTGCGCGATATCGAGGGCCTGAGCTACGACGAAATCGTGGACATCACCGAGCTGCCCGAGGGCACGGTGAAGAGCCGGCTCCACCGGGCGCGCGAAAAGCTGGCGAACCTCCTGGGGCGGCTTGAGCCATGAGTGGATTCCATCGCAGACTCCCGGACGTGGACCCGCACCTGAACCACCGCGAGGCCAAGGCCCTCTTCTTCGCGCTCGCTGACGACGAGCTGCCTGCCCCCCAGGCGCAGGCGGTGCGTACGCACCTGGACGGCTGCGACGAGTGCCGCCAGGGGTGGGAGGGATATTCGCGGACCGTACGACGTCTCCAGGGCGTGGAGCGGGAGAAGGCCCCGCCCGCGCTGGCGTCGCTGGTGATGACTCGCGTGCGTCGTCAGCGTCGTTTCGGGCTGAAGGGCCTGCACATGGCCCACATGCAGCACCGCTTTCCGGTGGAGATCCTCATCCCCCTGCTGCTCGCCGCGGCGGTGGCCGCCTTCCTGGTGATGGCCGCCCCCTGAAGCTTCCCGATGTGTTGCGTTGCGTCCTGAGGGAGCCTTGGCTACGGTGCCGCGCCTCTTGGAAGGGCGCGCGATGGCTGACGACCAGAACAACGACCTGGGCTCGAAGGAGCAGGAAATCTACGACCAGCGGCTGGAGAAGGCCGCGAAATGGCGTGAGGCCGGCTTCAACCCTTACGGCAATGGCCACCGCCCCCAGCACCTCGCGGCCGACATCCTCGCGAAACACGCGGACGCCACCCCGGAGGCGCTGGAGCAGACGCCCGCGACCTACGAGGTCGCGGGCCGGCTCGTGGCCATGCGCTCGTTCGGCAAGGCCGCCTTCATCAAGCTGAGAGATCGCTCCGGCGAAATCCAGGTCCACATGAAGAAGGACGCGCTCGCGGAGGCGTACGAGGTCTTCAAGCTGTGTGATTTGGGCGACTTCCTGGGCGTCACCGGCACGCTGTTCCGCTCGAAGACGGGCGAGCTGACGCTGGCGGCGACGAAGTTCGCGCCGCTCACCAAGTCCCTGCGGCCCCTGCCGGAGAAGTGGCACGGCCTGACGGACGTGGAGATCCGCTACCGCCAGCGCTACCTGGACCTCGTGTCCAACCCGGAGGTGAAGCAGACCTTCCTCCGGCGCAACAAGCTCATCCGCTTCCTGCGCTCCTTCCTCGACGGGCGTGACTTCGTCGAGGTGGAGACGCCGATGATGCACCCGCTGGTGTCGGGCGCCGCGGCGCGGCCGTTCACCACGCACCACAACGCGCTCGACATCGACCTGTACATGCGCATCGCTCCAGAGCTGTACCTGAAGCGACTGGTGGTGGGCGGCCTGGAGCGCGTCTACGAGGTGAACCGGAACTTCCGCAACGAGGGCATCAGCACCCGGCACAACCCCGAGTTCACCATGCTCGAGTTCTATCAGGCGTACGCCACGTACGAGGACCTGATGGACCTGAGCGAGGAGATGATTTCGGAGGCGGCCAAGGCCGTCACCGGCGACTCCAAGGTGAAGTACGGCGAGCACGTGCTGGACTTCGGCCAGGGCTGGAAGCGCATCTCCATGGTGGAGGCCATCCGCGAGGCCGTGGGCGGCGGGACGCTCACCGACAAGGACATGGCGGACGCGGACAAGCTCCGCCACGAGCTGCTCAAGACGGCGCACGCCGAGTCCGAGCGGCGCGCCATCGACACGATGAACCACGGGGAGCTGGTGGGCGCCCTCTTCGAGGCCCACGTCGAGCACACCCTGATTCATCCCACCTTCATCACCCATTTCCCCACCGCCGTCTCCCCGCTGGCCCGCAGGAACGAC
Source organism: Myxococcus sp. AM011 (assembly GCF_013372595.1). NCBI lineage: Bacteria > Pseudomonadati > Myxococcota > Myxococcia > Myxococcales > Myxococcaceae > Myxococcus > Myxococcus sp. AM011. The sequence continues at coordinate 3,616 of NZ_JABXEM010000387.1, read as the reverse complement.
CAGAATCCGGAAATCGCGGACCGGTTCGAGCTGTATGTGGCGGGGCGGGAAATCGCGAACGCCTTCTCCGAGCTGAACGACCCGTTGGACCAGAAGGGCCGCTTCCAGGCCCAGCTCGACGCCAAGCAGCGCGGACAGCAGGAGACGATGGACTACGACGAGGATTACATCCGGGCACTCGAGCACGGCATGCCTCCCACCGCGGGTGAAGGCATCGGGATTGATCGGCTCGCGATGCTGTTCACGGATGCGCAGAGCATCCGCGACGTCATCCTGTTTCCCCTCCTCAAGCCACTGGCGAAGTAGCCAGGAGGCCAAGTGCACTCGGCAGAACGGCAGACCGTCCACCGCTGGATTCTCCTCTGGGCCGGGGCCCTCGTGGCCCTGGTGGGATTCATCCTGCTCGCGTGGTCCATCTCCGCGTCCGGCGCCTGGGCGGAGGTCAGCTCCGCTTTGGGGTTGTCCCTGTTCGGCTGGGGCGGGGTGCTCCAGGCCATCAACGCGGCCTCCCTCCTGCCGGCGCATGCGGCGGTGAAGGAATCGCTTCCTCCGGCCGGCACCTGGTCGCTCGTCTCCGGCACGCTCATCTGGCTGCTGGGCTGGGGACTGGTCGCCGCGGGCACCCGCCGCGCTCCGGCGTCGACGGAAGGTCCGAGCCTCGCGGCCGGGGCTCCGCTCTACCCGCGCCTGGCGCGCTACCGGGACTTCTACTGGAGCACGCTGGGGGCCTACGGCGGCGGCATCCTGCTCGCCGAGCTGGTGCTCGTCCTCCTCCAGACGGTGCTGTCCAGCGGCGTGCCCTCCACGGATTTGAGCGCGGTGAAGGACTCGGGCGGGGGGCTGTCGCTGCCTCCCACCGGCGCGTTCGCCATCTCCCTGGTGATTGGCGCCGCGGTCGCCTTCATCTCCGGCTTCATCGGGGCTTCACGCGCGCAGCGGCTGTCGCTGCCGGAAGCCACCATCGGCGTGCTCTACCTGGGCCTGCCCGTCCCCATCCTCTTCACCCTGATGGAGCGGATTCCCTGGCTCCAGCTCCAGCTCGGCTACCGGCTGCGCGAGGTGACGTATGTGGCGAGCCTGCTCGGCCGTCCGGAGCTGGCGTACTGGCTGACCTTCACCGGCCTGGTGCTGGCGCTGGTGCTGGGCATCAACACGGGCTTCGTCGCCGCCGGCAGCGGGCGCGTGGACCTGAAGCTGGGCTTCGAGCTGTTCGTCGCGCGCCGCCATGTCGCGGTGTTCCGCCCGTCGCTGCTCTTGGGGACGCTGGCGGTGCTGATGTTCGGCATCATCCCGCCCCTGCTCGTCTACTTCATCATCCGCGCCGCCGAGGCCGCGGTGGAGCGCACCCGCATCCGCGCGCTGGGCCTGTCGGACCCTCTGGCCGCGTCGGAGGCGCTGCACTCGCTGAAGCTCCGTGAGCAGTCGCCCACCATGATGATGACCGCCCTGTCGGTGGGCGGCGTGGGCGTGGGCGTGATGGCGCTCATCATCGTCCTGTCGGTGATGAGCGGCTTCGAGGCGGACCTCCAGAAGAAGATCCTGGGCACCAACGCGCACGCGGTGGTGACGCGGTACGCCGGTGATTTGCCCGAGTACGCCAAGGTGATGGAGTCCATCCGCAAGGTTCCCGGCATCGCGGGGCAGACGCCCTTCATCATCAACCAGGTGATGATCGCCTCCGAGGGCAACGTCGACGGCGTCATCATCAAGGGCATCGACCCGGCCACGGTGGGCGAAGTCACGGACCTGCCCCGCAACATCCTCGGCAACAACTCGCTCGACATCCTCTACACGCCGGAGAAGATCCTCTCGCGCGGCATGGACGAGGAAGAGACCGAAGCTCCCAAGGACGGCGGGGAAGGGGAGGAGGGCGGAGACGACATCATCCGCCGCTCCGGCAAGCCGACGAAGCCGCCCGTATTGCCCGGCATCGTCATCGGCCGCGAGCTGGCCGCGTCACTGCGCGTGGTGGTGGGGGACAGGGTGAACGTGGTGTCACCCCTGGGCACGGAGCTGGGGCCCACGGGGCCCATCCCCAAGAACCGGGCCTTCCGCGTGGCGGCCGTCTTCTACTCGGGGATGTACGAGTACGACTCCAAGTTCGTCTACATCCTGCTCAAGGAAGCGCAGGACTTCTTCAACATCCAGGGCGCGTCCGGCATCGAGCTGAAGGTGGTCGACATCGACGACGCCCGGCGCATCTCCGGCCAGGTGGTGAAGCTGCTCGGTGGGTACCCCTACCGCGCCCGTGACTGGGGCGAGATGAACAAGAACCTCTTCTCCGCGCTGCGCCTGGAGAAGCTGGTGATGGGCATCATCCTCTCCATCATCATCATCGTGGCCGCGGGCCTCATCGTCGCCACGGTCATCATGCTGGTGCTGGAGAAGCGCAAGGAGATCTCCGTCCTCAAGGCGCTGGGTGTCCCCGATGGCGGCATCGTGAAGATCTTCCTCGCGGAAGGCCTCCAGATTGGCGTCGCCGGAGGGCTGTTGGGCCTGTTCTCCGGCCTCGCCTGGTGCTTCTTCATCGAGAAGGTCGGCATCAAGCTGGACCCGGAGGTCTATTACATCCCCGCGCTGCCGGTGCGCATCGAACCTTTGCAGACCGCGCTGGCTGTCGTCATCGCGGTGCTCGTCACCTACCTGGCTTCCATCTATCCGGCCCTCAAGGCCAGCAGCGTGGAACCGGTGGAAGGGCTGAAGGCGGAGTAGCCATGACGCTGTTGTCCATCCGCAACGTCTTCAAGAGCTACTTCCTGCACGGCAAGCGCATCGACGTGCTGCGCGCGGTGTCGCTCGACATCGGCAAGGGAGAGCTCGTCTCGCTCGTGGGGGCCTCCGGTGCGGGGAAGAGCACCTTCCTGCATGTGCTGGGCACCCTGGATGCCCCGGCCGCGGGCGAGGTCTTCTTCGAGGGCCGCTCCGTGTTCGACATGAACGACGCGGAGATCGCCGAGTTCCGCAACCGCACCATGGGCTTCGTCTTCCAGAGCCACTACCTGCTGCCGGAGTTCACCGCCCTGGAGAACGTGGCCATGCCGGCCCTCATCCAGCGCCAGGAGCGGACCGGGGCCTACACCTATGCCCGGGAGCTCCTGGAGCGGGTGGGCCTGGGGCAGCGGGTGGACCACAGGCCAGGGGAACTGTCCGGTGGCGAAGCCCAGCGGGTGGCCCTGGCACGCGCCCTGGTGCTAAAGCCCGCTGTCCTGCTCGCCGACGAGCCGACCGGCAACCTGGACCCGGCCACGGGCGAGGGCATCCACCAGCTCCTGAGGGACGTCAATCGAGAGCTGGGCATCACCGCCGTCATCGTCACCCACAATGAAACACTCGCCCGTTCCATGCCCCGCCGCCTGCGGCTGGCTGGCGGGCAGGTGTCGGAGGCTTGATGGCTCCGCGCTTTTGGATTGAGGGCGTCGCGCCCCTTCCCGTACATTGCCCCGCCTTTCTCTGGCCGGTCTCCCCTTGAGGCACCCCGTTCTGTCCCGCAAGTCACTGCTCCCGCTGCTGGCGGTCGTCCTGTGGTCGCTCGTGCCTGGCTCCGTCCAGGCGCAGGTGAACGGGGGTGCGCCCTCAGCGACCCCGGTTCCGAGCGCCCCGGCCCCCGCTCCTGAAC
>NZ_JABXEM010000386.1:0-7787 GCF_013372595.1 Myxococcus sp. AM011 | reverse complement strand
CCCCAGGCCCGTTCCCCATGGAACGCACGCCCCCACGCGCCTCCTTATAAGGACAGCATCCGAGCAGCCTCCATCCACCACCCGAATCCAGGATGCGAACGCCCGGTCGGCCGGGTTCTGGACGTAGGAAATCTTGCGTCCGAGTCTTCGGAATCCGGCCTTCCGGCTTGCTTGGACGCCCTCGAAAAGAGTCGTCGGTCCAGGAGCGCCGTGAATTTGATCCAACACCGAATCGCGTGCTAGCAGCGGATCAGCGTGCAGTCGTGCACCGCATCACGCACGGCGCCTGGCTCTCCGCCGGGCAAGAGAGAGGATGGGGCTCGTGGGTCGAATCATCTGCATCTCCAATCAGAAGGGTGGCGTGGGGAAGACCACCACCGCCATCAACCTCGCCGCGAGCCTCGCCTCCGCCGAGCGCCGCACGCTCCTCGTCGACATGGACCCGCAGGGCAACGCCGGCAGCGGCCTGGGCCTCAAGCAGGACAAGCTCCACGGCACCATCTACGACGCGCTCCTCAATGGCCGCCCCATGAAGGAGCTCTTCCACCCCACCGAGCTGCGCTACCTCCAGGTCGTCCCCGCCACGCCCGACCTCACCGGCGCCGAGGTCGAACTCGTCAACCTGGAGAACCGCGAGTTCCGCCTCCGCGACGCCCTGCGCCCCCTGGCCTCCGAGTTCGACTACATCATCATCGACTGCCCGCCCTCGCTCGGCCTGCTCACCCTCAACGCCCTGTCCGCCGCGGACTCCGTCCTCATCCCGCTCCAGTGCGAGTACTACGCGCTCGAGGGCCTCTCCCAGCTCACCCACACCATCGACCTGGTGAAGCAGGGCCTCAACCCCGACCTCAAGATGGAGGGCATCCTCCTCACCATGTTCGACGCTCGCGCCAACATCGCGCACCAGGTCGTCGACGAGGTGCGCGGCTACTTCAAGGAGCAGGTCTTCCAGGTCGTCGTCCCACGCAACGTGCGCCTGTCCGAGTGCCCGTCCTTCGGCAAGCCCATCATCCTCTATGACATCAAGTCCAAGGGCTGCGAGAGCTACCTCGCCCTCGGCCGCGAGCTGATGAAGCGCGACACTCCCAAGACGCCCCGCCGGCGGGTGGCGTGAAGCCCTCCGCTCGCGGCACTGGAGTCATGACTTGGTGAAAGCAGACACGCAGAAGCGCGCCCTCGGTCGTGGGCTCTCCGCACTCATCCCCCAGGCCGCTCCTGGCAAGGCCGCCGAACAGGCCGCCCTCAAGGCCGGCGTCCTCAAGCTTCCCATCGAAGCCATCCACCGGGACAAGGACCAGCCCCGGCGCTACTTCGATGAGGAGAAGCTCAAGGAACTCACCGAGTCCATCAAGACGCAGGGCATCCTCCAGCCCATCCTCGTCCGCAAGGACGGCGACGGCTACAAGCTCATCGCCGGCGAGCGCCGGTGGCGCGCCTCCCAGGCCGCGGGCCTCAAGGAAGTGCCCGCCATCGTCAAGGACGTCACCGAGGTCCAGGCCTTCGAGCTGGCCCTCGTCGAGAACCTCCAGCGCGCGGACCTCAACCCCATTGAAGAGGCCGAAGGCTACAAGCGCCTGACGGACGAGTTCCGCCTCACGCAGGAGCAGGTCAGCCAGCGCGTGGGCAAGGAGCGCTCCACGGTGGCCAACGCGCTGCGCCTGCTCGCGCTGCCCGCCGACGTGAAGCTGATGGTGGCGGATGGCTCGCTGAGCATGGGCCACGCGCGCGCCCTGTTGGGCGTCCCCCGCCTGCCCGAGCTTCAAAACCTGGCCAAGCAAGTGGCCGAGAAGAAGCTGTCCGTGCGTGACACGGAGCGGCTCGTCCAGCAGAGTCGCACCCACGGCAAGAAGGATGCGGGCAAGACGCCGCCGAAACAGAGCCCGCAGGTGAAGTCCTTGGTGGAGGAGCTCCAACGTCGCTTGGGAACCAAGGTCCGGTTGACCGAACGAAGTCCCGGAAAGGGCACCATCGAGGTGGACTTCTTCTCCTACGATGACCTGGACCGGCTGTTGAAGCTGCTCAGGAAGGAGTAGCGCGTGGCGCTCCTTGGCGGGAAGAAAGACGAAGCACCCAGCAAGCCCCTGTTCAGGCGGGAGGAGGAATCCGTGTCGCAGCGCTCTGGTGAGGTTCATACGCTTCTGGGCAAGGGAAGCGAGTTCGAGGGGAAGCTCACCTTCGAGGGACAGGTCCGCATCGACGGAAAGTTCCAGGGGCAGATCATCACCAAGGACGTGCTCGTCATTGGGGATGGCGCCAAGGTCCAGGCCGAAATCCAGGCCGGCACCGTCATCATCAACGGTCAGGTCGAAGGCAACGTGAAGGCCACCCAAATCATCGAGCTCAAGACTCCGGGCCGGGTGAAGGGGAACCTCGAGACGCCGTCGCTGTCCATGGACAAGGGCGTCATCTTCGAGGGCACGCTGAAGATGGAGAACATCGGCGGCAATGCCCCCGGGTCGCGTCCTCCTCCTCCTGGCGGCGAGTCGAAGAAGTAGGTGCGTCAGCGCGCGCACATCGCGCCAGCCCTGGTGCTGGCGCTGTCGCTGCTGCCCGGTTGCAAGGGCTGCAAGGACGAGGGGGCCGACTCGGACTCCCTCTCCGCGGATGGCGGCGCGCAGACCCCGCGCTCCGGCGTGAAGGTCCCCCTGCCGGACGGTTGGTCCGCGCAGGTCGCTCCCGATGACAGCTTCCAGGCGGGCCCGCCCGGCCGCCCGGTGCTGCGCGTGGACCTGCGCCGGGGCCAGGGCGAGCAATTGCCCACCGTGGATGCCCTGGCGGACCGCGTGCGCGAGGAGTCGAAGACCTTCGAGGTGTCACTGGACCAGGAAGAGTCCAAGGACACCTACTCGCTCCTGCGCGTGACGATGGCGCCGAAGCTCGGAGACGGTGGCGTTGGCCTCCAGGCTCCCGCGCTCTTCGGTGCCCGCCGCGTGGGCAATGACTTGTTCCTCTGCGCCACGCTGCCCGGCGCCTCGCCGGAAGACGTCCGGCTGGCCACCGAGGCGTGCCGCGAAATCGAAGTGCAGTCCAAGTAGCCTGCGCGGCTCCTCTCGGAGGACTGTGAGGCGCCTCCTCGTCACGCGAGCGAGCCGCCGAGCCCTTGCGTGGGCCCATGTCCTCGCGCGGCGTGCTCGCCCGAGCACTGGACCTCCAAGGTCCATCCGCACAGTGGAACGCACCCGGTTCTCCGGAGTCGTGGGTCGCAACCAGGCGCGGGCGTGGCAAGGTTTGCCCCGGAGGTGGTCATGGACGACTGGCGAGCGAATCTCATCGAGGACGACGCGGGCGTGCGGCAGGTGCTGGAGCGCTCCCGGCGGGTGGCGGTGCTGGGCATCCGTTCGGAGGCGCAGGCGCACAAGCCGGCGTACTCGGTGCCAGCGTTCCTCCAGAAACATGGCTACGACATCGTCCCCGTGTCGGTGCACGGCGAGACGCAAGCCATCCTCGGCCGGCCCGTGTACTCCGCCGTCGCGGACATCCCCGGGGACGTGGACCTGGTGCAGGTGTTCCGTCGCCCCGAGGACATCGACGCGCACGTGCCGGATTTGCTCGCCAAGAAGCCGCGCGCCGTGTGGTTCCAGCTGGGCATCCGCAATGACGCGGCGGCGGAGAAGCTGGCGCGCGCCGGCATCCGCGTCGTTCAAGACCGGTGCATGAAGGTGGAGCTGAACCACGTGCTGCAAGAGCGTCAGCTCGGTGGCGCGCTCCCCACCTGACCTCCGAGAGCAGGCAGGCGTGGCGACGTGCTGAACATTCAGCGAGCGCCGGGCGTCCATCTGATTATGGATGAGAAGAGGGAGCGGAAGGCTCCGAAGTCGGGACGAGGGGTGCACTTCCGTGCACGCCGCGTCGCCATCGTCTCACGGGGACTTCCAGAATCCCTCGCGAGTCCCTAACCTTGTCGTTCCCCGGCCCGTGGTGGGTCAACACCCCAGCCCATCCTCCGGACCTCCACGCAGCGCCCCGCAAGGAGTTCCCCGCATGTCGTTCACCGGAATGCTCCCTCTTCACCTTGCCACCGTGGACCTCAGCCCCGTGGGGGAGCGGCTGTTCGCCGCGGGAGGGCTGGCCGTCACCGTGCTGGCCGCGCTGTGGTTCGCCTGGACGCGGCCCCAGCCGCAGCCCGTGCCCGTGCGCGTGCAGTCCCGTCGCAACCCCCGCCGCTAGTCGTCGGGAGGACGCCGGACCTGGTGGCCGGGTGATGCCCGACCCCAGGTCCGAGCCCGTGGAACTCAGCCGCGCTTGAGCGCGAGGGACAGGGCGAAGTCACCCGCTCCGTCGGTCCACCACGCCGCCAGTCCCAGCCCCGCCGCGTCCAACTCTTCTTCGACGCGCGCCTGCTCGAACTTGCAGCTCACCTCCGTGCGCAGCACCTCGCCCTCGGTGAAGTCCACCCGACGCTTCAGGGAGGACAGCCAGACGGACTGCGTGCGCTGCGACACCAGCCGCATCTCCACCCAGGAGTTGTTCTCGTCGAAGGGCGCGATGTGCTGGAACGCGTCCGGGTTGAAGTCCGCGCCCAGCTCGCGGTTGAGCACGCGCAGCACGTTGCGGTTGAACTCGGCCGTCACCCCGGCGCTGTCGTTGTAGGCGGCGAACAGCCTGTCCCGGTCCTTGATGAGGTCGGTGCCCAGGAGCAGGCCGTCGCCGGGCTGCAGGCCCGCGGACAGCTCGCGCAGGAAGCGCGCGCGCTCCAAGGGCTTCAGGTTGCCGATGGTGCCGCCCAGGAACGCCACCAGCCGGCGTCCACCCGCGGGCAGACGGGACAGGTGGTGCTCGAAGTCACCCACCACCGCGTGCACGGTGATGCCCGGGTACTCGCGCGCCAGCGTCGCCGCCGCGCGGCGCAGGAAGGCCTCGCTCACGTCGAAGGGCACGAAGCGCGAGAGCTGCCCGGCCTCTTCCATCGCGTCCAGGAGCAGGCGCGTCTTCTCGCTGGTGCCGCTGCCCAGCTCGATGAGCGTCGTCGCGCCGCTCAGCCTCGCCACGTCGCTGGCGTGGGCCAGCAGGATTTCCCGCTCGCGCCGCGTGGGGTAGTACTCCGGCAGGCGGGTGATGTCGTCGAAGAGCTGGCTGCCCCGCTCGTCATAGAGCCACCGGGGTGACAGCTCCTTGGGTGAGCAGCACAGCCCCTGGAGCGCTTCCTGCCGCAGCGCGCGCTTGGCGTCGCCCGGCTTCACATACACCTCCACCTTCACCCCGGGAACGCCCCGCGTCCCCTCGCCCGAAGTCGTCTCCGCTGGCTCTACTGTCGACCGCATCGCTTCACCTCACACCTCTGACGCACAACGAAAGCCAGCGAAAATCTGCCGGCGGATGGGGTAATCCCAGTTGCGAAAGCCATTGCGTACCGCCACGGGCGCGCTCGCCCAGGCACCTCCTCGAAGCACCTTGTAGCCGTCGCCAAAGAAGACCTCCGAGTACTCGCGATAGGGGTATGCGCGGAAGCCCGCGTAGGGCTGGAAATCGCTCGCCGTCCATTCCCAGACATCTCCCAACAAGCCCCAGACACCGTCGCGGCTGACGCCCTCCGGATGACTGCCCAGCAGCGCGGGCCCCCATCCGTCGCCGCCCAGGTTGGCGTGCGCATGCGTGGGCACATCGTCACCCCACGGGTGCTCGCGCGCGACACCATCCGTGCCGCGTGCCGCCGTCTCCCACTCGGCCTCCGTGGGCAGCCGTCGTCCCGCCCAGCGCGCATAGGCGTCCGCTTCGTACCAGCACACGTGCTGCACCGGCTCGTTCGAGGGCAGCGGCTCCACCCTTCCGAAGCGCCTGCGCAGCCAGCGTCCGCCCTGCTGCGGCAGCCAGAACTGCGGATGGCGCAACTGCTCCGCGCGCACGAAGTCCCAGCCCTTCGGGTGCCACCAGCGCGCGTCGTCGTAGCCACCGGACTCGACGAAGGCCAGGTAGTCCCCGTTGGTGACGGGGTGCGCGTCCAGGAGGAAGGGCGCCACCTCGCGCGCGTGCGCGGGCTTCTCGTTGTCGTAGGCCCATGGTGATTCGCTGCCCAGGCGCGCGGTGCCGCCGGAGATGAAGACGGGCTGCCGGGAGACGGGCACCGGACGAGGGTGTGGCCGCGGCGAGACGATGCGGTACTCCACGTCCGTCATCAGTTGCAGCGTGGCGGCGAGCGTCTCCGCGTGCTGCTGCTCGTGCTGCGCCACCATCCCGAAGACATAACCCCCCACGAGCAGCGGCGCCTCGCTGTCCTCGGGCACATGGTCCGCCAGGTGTGCTCGCACGGCCTCTCGCACGCGCGCGGCGTAGGCGAACGCGGACTCGGGCGGCAGGAGCGGCAGCATGGCGCGCGTGCGCCGGGGGTGCTGGAAGGCGTCGTAGATGGCGTCGAAGGCCGGGTCCGTCAGCGCGGGTGCGCCGAGCGCGCGCAAGAGCCACTGCTCTTCATAATTGGCGACGTGCGCGACGTCCCAGATGAGCGGTGACATCAAGGGCGAGTGCTGGTTCATCAGCACGTGCTCCGGCAGGCCGGAGAGCATGCGCAGCACCCGCGCGCGCGCGGTCTCCAACTCGGCCCAGGCCCGAGCCTTCCAGGTCCTCCCCGGGCCTCCGTGGAGGTGTCGTGTCAACGAGTTGTCCGTCGTGCGGGACATGGCGCCTCAAGCTAGGGAGTGGAAGGGCGCGCGGGAAAGTCCCGGGCCCCTGGGGCCCGAGACACTCGTGCGGGAATGTACGTTTCCGTGGTGAGCGGTCAACCTGGCCGGTCCTTCGTCACCTCGCCGCCACCCCACCCGTGACATCCGCCCACGCCTCGCGTGCACGCCAGGCCGCGCGAGTGAGTGAATCCTCCCCGGCGGGATGCGTGACGAAGCCCGAGCGCACGCACGATTCTGTCCACTATCGCCGTGTCGAACGGGACACCGGGTCGCCGTGAGGGGGAGGGGGACTCTATGCTGTCCACCATGGCCAGCAGCATCGCGAAGCACAGCTCCGTGCTCGTCGTGGAGGACGAGGACGACATCCGTGCAGCCATCGCGGAGATTCTCGAGAGCGAGGGCTACGAAGTCACCATCGCGACCAATGGGCGCGAGGCGATGGAGGAGCTCTCCGACGTGCGCTACGTGCCGCGCCTCATCCTGCTCGACTTGATGATGCCGGAGATGAACGGGCATGAGTTCCTCGCGCGTCGCCAGGCGATTCCCCGACTGCGCAACGTGCCGGTGATGGTGCTCACCGCCGTCACCACGGACATTCCCCCCGGCGCCAACGGCCTCCTGCGCAAGCCCTTCTCCGTGGAGGAGTTGCTGGACGCCGTGCGGAGCATGCTGCCCATCGCCGCGTGAGTGACGCCGCGCGCGCACCGGGTGCTCACGGCTCGCGCTCCAACGACAGCAGCGTGAGCGTGCGCGAGCGGTCGTCCCACGCGTAGTCCAGGACGAGCCCGTGGCGCGGCACCTCGTGGCGGCCGGTGCCGCTCGCCTCGTTTCGCGGCTCGCGCACCAGGCCGTCTCCCAGCCGCTCCAGCGCGCCCTGGAGCGCGCCGAACGTCTCCGCGCTCATGCGGCCCACCTCTCGCCACGCCTGGGGCGAGTAGTGGATGCGGTGCGGTCCTGGGAGGCGGGGGCGGGACTGCGGCATGTTCCGGGGGCGACGTTCCTTTCGGTGTCACCCCCTGCGATTGCCGTGCCCGCGCGGATCCACCGGTCCTTCCCCTCGGAGTGCGGGGTGGATGCTTCGGGTCTGGAAGGAGTTACCGAAGCCATCCCATGCGGGGCGGAAGAAACGACGGGCGTCGAGGGGTCCTCCGCCCGAGCGTGGGGCGAGGG
>NZ_JABXEM010000385.1:0-7815 GCF_013372595.1 Myxococcus sp. AM011 | reverse complement strand
CTGCCCTGCCGCCCGAGCGGGAGCACGCCAGCGCCCTGGCCCTGCTCGCCATGCTCCAGAGGGAAGGTCGGCTGGTGGACTTCCTCCAGGAGAACGTGGCCGCCTTCTCGGACGCCGAGGTGGGAGCCGCCTGCCGCACCGTCCACGAGGGGTGCCGCAAGGTGGTGGGCCAGTACTTCACCCTCAAGCCGGTGCTCCCCCAGTCGGAGGGAGAGCAGGTCACCGTGCCCGTGTCCTTCGATGCCCAGCGCATCCGCCTCATTGGCAACGTGACGGGACAGCCTCCCCACACCGGCACGCTGCGCCACCACGGGTGGGTGACGTCGGAAGTGAAGTTTCCGGTCGTGAGCCCCGCCATGGACCCGCGAGTGCTCGCTCCAGCGGAAGTCGAGCTCGCCTGAGCGTCGCTCGACGGACACGCAGACCGGACAAAAGGGAGCCTTCAAGGAGTTCAAGCCCGATATGGCCCGCTATTCCATCGGCATCGACCTTGGCACCACGCACTCCGCGGTGTCGTACTTCAACCTCGAGGACAGCAAGGCCCGGGGACGCGCGCAGTCGATGTTGCCGATTCCCCAACTGACGGCGCCCGGCACGCTGGAGTCGCGCCCGCTCCTGCCCTCCTTCCTCTATCTGCCCTCCGCCCAGGAATTTCCCCAGGGCAGCCTGGCGCTGCCGTGGAACAAGGACGCCTCCTCCATCATCGGTGAGTTCGCCCGCGCCCACGGGGCCAAGGTCCCCACCCGGCTGGTGTCGTCACCCAAGAGCTGGCTGTCCCACCCCGGCGTGGACCGGCGCTCGGCGCTCCTGCCATGGCAGGCTCCGCAGGACGTGCAGCGCGTGTCCCCGTTGGACGCGTCCGCGCGCTTCCTGCGCCACCTCAAGGAGGCGTGGGACTCCACCTTCGCGCAGGGGGACGACGAGTCCGGCAACGCGCTGGCCACCCAGGACGTCATCGTCACCGTCCCCGCGTCCTTCGATGCGGCGGCGCGAGAGCTGACGCTGGAGGCCGCGAAAGCGGCGGGAATCGAGCACCTCACCCTGCTCGAGGAGCCGCAGGCCGCGCTGTACGCGTGGCTGGAGGCGATGGGGGAGAACTTCCGGCAGCAGGTGAAGCCCGGCGAGGTCATCCTCGTCGTCGACGTGGGCGGCGGCACGTCCGACTTCTCCGTCATCACCGTGCGCGACAGCGGCGGCGAGGTGGAGCTGCTGCGCGTGGCGGTGGGCGACCACATCCTGTTGGGCGGCGACAACATGGACCTGGCGCTGGCGCACACGCTCAACCAGCGCCTGGCCGCCGACGGCAAGAAGCTGGACCCGTGGCAGTTCAACGCCCTCACCTACGGCTGCCGGCAGGCGAAGGAGACGCTGTACGGCGACACCTCGCTGGACAAGGTGCCCATCTCCATCCCCGGCCGGGGCTCGTCCCTCATCGGCGGCACGCTGCGCACGGAGCTGACACGCGAGGAGTTGGATCGCGTCCTCACCGAGGGCTTCTTCCCCGTGACACCCCTGGCGGAGCTGCCCCGCACCGCGCGGCGCATGGGCCTGGCGCAGATGGCGCTGCCCTACGCGCAGGACCCGGGCGTCTCGCGGCACCTGGCGGCCTTCCTCACGCGGCAGGCCCAGGCGCTGGCGGCGAGCCACGACGCACCGGTGGACGTGGGCGACAAGTCCTTCCTCCACCCGACGGCGGTGCTCTTCAACGGCGGCGTCTTCAAGGCGGGCCCTCTCAAGGAGCGCGTCATGGAGGTGCTCAACCTGTGGCTGAAGGCGGACGGGGGCCAGCCGGCGAAGGAGCTTGAGGGCGCGGACCTGGACCTCGCGGTGGCGCGCGGCGCGGCGTATTACGGCTGGGTGCGCCAGGGCAACGGCCTGCGCATCCGCGGCGGCACGGCGCGCGCGTACTACGTGGGCGTGGAGTCGGCGATGCCCGCGGTGCCCGGCTTCGAGCCTCCCGTGAAGGCGCTGTGCGTGGCGCCCTTCGGCATGGAGGAAGGCACGCAGGCGGATGTGCCGCCGCAGGAGTTCGGCCTCGTCACCGGCGAGCCCACCAGCTTCCGCTTCTTCTCCTCCTCCATGCGGCGCGACGACAAGGTCGGCGTCATGGTGGATGACGTGGCGGACGAGCTGGCCAAGGGAGAGATGGAGGAGCTGGCCCCCATCGAGACGACCATGCCCGGACAGGCCTCGACCTACGGCGACTTGACGCCCGTCAACCTGCAGGCCGCGGTGACGGAGGTGGGGACGCTGGAGCTGCGGTGCCTGGAGAAAGGTGGCTCGGGACGTTGGAAGCTGGAGCTCAACGTCCGCATGAAGGAGTAGAACGCCGGCCGGCAAACGGAGGTGTATGCGAATCGTCGGCATCGACCTGGGTACCACCCACTGCGCGGTGGCGTCCGTGGACCCCTCTCGGGGCGCGAGCGCGCCCGTGGAGGACTTCCCCGTTCCCCAGCTCGTCCGTCAGGGGGAGGTGGCGCCGCGCGCGCTGCTGCCCTCCACCGTGTACGTGCCCGCGGGCCACGAGCTGAGCACCGAGTCCCTCCAGCTTCCCTGGGGTGACGACGGCGGCCCGTGGGTGGTGGGAGAGCTGGCCCGCTGGCAGGGCGCCCGCGTTCCGGGACGACTGGTGGCCAGCGCCAAGAGCTGGCTGTGCCACCCGGGCGTGGACCGCTCCGCGCCCATCCTCCCCTGGGGCGCTCCGGCCGACGTCCAGAAGCTGTCCCCCGTCGACGCCAGCGCCCTGCTCCTGACGCACCTGGCGCGCGCGTGGGACTACACGCATCCGGACGCCCCCCTGTCGAAGCAGGAGGTGGTCATCACCGTCCCCGCCTCCTTCGACGAGGCCGCGCGCGCCCTCACCGTGAGCGCCGCGCGCAAGGCCGGGCTGGAGAAGTTCACCCTGCTCGAGGAGCCCCAGGCCGCCTTCTACGACTACACCGCGCGCCACCGCGCGGACCTGGAGCAGACGCTCTCCCACGTCCGGCTGGTGCTGGTGGTGGACGTGGGCGGAGGCACCACCGACTTCACGCTGGTGCACGCGGGCGTGTCGCCGGAAGGTCCCATGCTGCGGCGCCTGGCGGTGGGTGACCACCTGATGCTGGGTGGCGACAACATGGACGCCGCGCTGGCCCGGCGTGTCGAGGAGAAGCTCGTGGCGGCCGGACGCCGCCTGTCCGCCACGCAGTGGACGCAGGCGATTCAAGCCGCGCGCACCGCGAAGGAAGCACTGCTGGGCAAGGAGCCTCCAGAGAAGTACGGCGTCTCGCTCGCGGGCGAGGGCAGCCGCCTCTTGGGCGGAACGTTGTCCTCCGAGCTGACGCGAGAGGAGGCCCACGCGCTGGTGCTGGACGGCTTCTTCCCGCGCACCCCGCCTGGCGAGCGGCCCCGTCGCGCCGCGCGCATGGCGCTCCAGGAGCTGGGCCTGCCGTACGTGCAGGACGCGGCGGTGACACGCCACCTGGCCGCCTTCCTCGCGCAGCACGCGGCGGCGGGCTTCGCGGCCCTGGGCGAGGCCCCGCCTTTCGAGGGCGCCCTCCCCCGCCCCGACGCCATCCTCCTCAACGGCGGCGTCTTCAACTCGCCCTGGATTTCGGAGCGACTGGTGGAGGCCGTGTCCGCTTGGTGGCCGGACGCGCCGAAAATCTCCCTCTTGCGCCACGTGTCGCTGGAGCTGGCCGTGGCGCGCGGCGCCGCGTACTACGGACTGGTGCGGCGCGGGCACGGCCTGCGCATCGGCGGTGGCGCGGCGCGCGCGTATTACGTGGGCCTGCAGCGCGCGGCGGACAGCGCGGAGCAGCCCGCCCTCTGCCTCATCCCCCGAGGCTTCGAGGAGGGCCAGAAGGTCGACCTGGGTGAGCGCCCCTTCACGCTCACGCTCGGCCGACCCGTGCAGTTCCAGCTCTACTCGACGACGAGCGACCGCATCGACAAGCCAGGAGATTTGGTGCCGCTGGCGGAGGACTTGAAGCCCCTGCCGCCCATCCACACGCTGCTCAAGGGCGCGTCGGGGAAGGTGGCGGAAGTCCCGGTGCACCTCCAGGCGGCGCTGACGGAGATTGGCACGCTGGAGCTGTACTGCGTCTCCGACGTCGCGGACGAGCGGTGGCGTCTGGAGTTCGAGCTGCGCGGCACGGGCGGCTCCCACGAGCTGACCGTCACCGAGTCCATGCCCGCGCGCTTCGCCGAGGCGAAGGACAACATCGAGCGCGTCTACGGAAACAAGCCGCTGCCCCTGGGCCCCAAGGACGTGAAGCAGCTGTCCCGGACGCTGGAGAAGGCGCTGGGGCCTCGCGACACGTGGCGCGTGCCGGTGCTGCGAGAGATGTGGAGCACGCTGTACGCGGGCGCCAGCAAACGCCGCCGCAGCGAGGACCACGAGCGCGTCTTCTACAGCCTCGCGGGCTTCACCCTGCGCCCGGGCTTCGGCTACCCGCTGGATGGCTGGCGCGCGGAGCAGACCTTCAGCCTCTTCGACGCGCTGGTGCAGCACCACTCGGACAAGGCGGTGTGGACGGAGTTCTGGGTGATGTGGCGCCGCATCGCCGGCGGACTCACCGAGGCACAGCAGCAGAAGCTCTACGCCTACCTGCAGCCGCACCTCGCGAGGAAGGTGCCCCCCGGCACGCCGCCGCCTGGGAAGCTCAAGGGAATCCAACCCGAGGGATTGGAGGAGATGGTGCGCACGGCTGCCTCACTGGAGCACCTGCCGCCCTCCGACAAGGCGGAGATGGGGCGGTGGGTGGCCGAGCGGCTGAAGGCGGAGGCGAAGTCCGGCGGCCCCTGGGCCTGGGCCCTGGGACGACTGGGCGCGCGCGTGCCGCTCTACGGCAGCGGCCACAAGGTGGTGGACGTGGAGACCGCGGAGGCGTGGCTCACGCTGCTCCTGGAGATGGATCTGCGGAAGATTGACGGCGCGCCCTTCGCCGCCGCGCAGCTCGCGAGGCTCACCGGCGACCGCACGCGGGACTTGGACCCGGCCCTGCGGGAGCGCGCGGCGCAAGCGCTCGTCGCGGCCCAGGCGTCGGAGACGTGGGTGCGCATGGTGCGCGAAGTCGTGGCGTTGGAAGCGGCGGACGAAGCCCGTGCGCTCGGTGACACGCTGCCGGCGGGCTTGCGACTGTCGTGACGTCCGGCTCGAAAACGTCCCTTCGGGTCGGCCAGTCCCTGGTCGACCCGGAGGAGTGACCGCCGCGGCCTGAAGCGCTTCAGCCCCGCGTGGGCGAGGCGGGCGCGGCGACTTCAGCGGTGGCCTTCGGAGCGGCGCGCTCGACGACCTGGAGCACCGGCGTGGCCTCGGCGGGCGCGGCGGGAGTCTCGCCCTTGCCAGCCTTGGGTTTCTTGGTGCCCGCGCCCGAGCGGCACGTCCGGCACCAGGGCTGGTTGCGGATGGCGCCGTCCGCCATTTTACGCAGACCGAACTGGGCCAACGGCTTCAGGGTGCGACACTTGATGCACATCAACGAGATGAGCACCTCGTGGCCATCCGCGTCGTAGACGGCGGACTTGCGCCGCTTGCGTGGCTGGGCCTGCCCCGGCTCACGCGGCTTCGCCTTCTCCGGCGGCGGCGGCATCATCGGGGTCACTTTGTAGAGCATGTCAGTCCCTCGCTCTCGAGGGCCTCCGCACGCAGTCCCTGATGATGGGGCCACCTCGGCACGGGCACTCGCGAGCCCTAGAGTAAGGACTCTTCCTCCCGTTGAAAACTGATCCCAGGCCGAAAAATCGGCCCTGGAGCGTTTCCGCTGATCTTTCCAAGGGTTGGCGGTCCCCTTCACCGCCGGCGGATCAGCTCGCGGTCGAATTTTCAGCCCAGGCTCCCTCAGCGAGACGCTGTGGGACACACCTGTGCGACACCGCTGTAGCGCACGCGTCCCAGCGCGGGCGTGGGCAGGACACCCCCGTGGGAGCGGCCGTAGGCGATCAGCGCCTCGCGCAGGTCCATTCCCCGGAATGGGGACAGCTCGGCGCGTTCTGGAGGCAGTGGCCGCGTCACGCCGTCCACGCCGTCACCTCCCCGTGCGAGGAAGTCTGGCACCGCGACGCGGTAGCGCTGCTCCGGCACGAGCGGCTTGCCGCCCTCCAACGTGACGCCCTGCAACCGGCCGGGGCCCGGACAGCGGGCCAGCGTCAATTCCAGGCCAGACACCGCGAACACGGCGCCGCGCTCCACGCCATGCGCCAGCTCCAGCAGGTGCCGCAGCTCCGCGCCGGTGAGCGTGAGCACGGCCACCGTGTTGTCGAATGGGAGCGCCTGGTAGACGTGGCCGAAGGACAGCGTCCCACCTGGCAGGTCGGCCCGGATGCCCCCGGGGTTCATCACCGCGGCGTCCGCGCCGGCCGCCTCGCGCAGCGCGTCCGCGATGACGTTGCCCAGCGCGCCCTCCTCCGTGAAGCCGCGCGCCAGGGGTGACGCGCAGGACACGCCCGAGGCTCGGCCCTGGGCCTCGTCGACCTTCGCCAGCGTGGGCGCGAGCAGCCGCGTCACCTCCGCGTCCGGCCGCATGGCGGTGCCCAGGAAGACCGACGGAGACAGCTTCACCTCGGCGCGCTCGCGCAGGCGGCGTCCGTCACAGTCACCGTGGACGGCGTCCACCTGGGTGCACAATGGAACGGCGGCCTGGATGCGAGTGAGCGACGGGTCCACGCGGCGCTTCACCGGGTCGACGAAGAGCTCCACCACGCCCAGCGAGCGAGCCTGTCCCGTCGTCTCGATGATGGGCACGCCGTCGAAGAAGTGGCCCATCGTCTGGTGCGTGTGCCCGGCCACCACCGCGTCGAGCGTGCCCTGGGGCAGCGCGGCCAGCATGTCGAGAATCTCCGCGTCGCCCTTGTCGCAGCTCGACGTGTCCCGGGGATTGCGCAGGTCCGAGCACTGGCCGCCCGCGTGCGCCACCGCCACGACCACGTCCGCGCCGCGCTCGCGCAGGGAGCGTGAGGCCTCCAGCGCCGAGGACGCCAGGGGCGCGAAGCGCAGCGAGTCCACGTTGGCCGGATTGGTGACGCTCGGGGTGGACTCGGTGGTGAGGCCCAGCACGCCGACGCGCAGCCCCTTCACCACGACGATGTGCGTACCGTCGTTGCCCAGCCATGAGGGAGACTTGCCCGTCGCCGCGTCGCGGAGGTTGGCGGACAGGAGCGGAAAGCGCGCCTGCTTCACGCGCGCCTTGAGGGCACCGAGCGGGTCCTCGCCGGAACCCGCGGCCATGGGCGCGGGCCCCGCGGGCCCGTAGTCGAACTCATGGTTGCCGATGGCCGCCGCCGTGAAGCCCAGGTGGTTGTACACGTCGACGACGATGGCGCCCTCGGTGAGGTTCGACGCCAGCGTGCCCTGGAAGAGGTCGCCGCCATCCAGCAGCAACACACCTCCGGGATTGTCCTCGCGAAGCCGCGCGACATACGCGGCGA
Organism: Myxococcus sp. AM011; assembly: GCF_013372595.1. Lineage (NCBI taxonomy): Bacteria > Pseudomonadati > Myxococcota > Myxococcia > Myxococcales > Myxococcaceae > Myxococcus > Myxococcus sp. AM011. The sequence goes on along the minus strand of NZ_JABXEM010000385.1, from coordinate 408 downwards.
GCATGGCGGCACCGCCCTCCTCCACCACGCGTCCATCCGCGAGCTTCGTGCGGTGCGGCTCCACCTGCCCATGGAAGTCGTTGAGGCCCACCAGCGTGATTCGCACCGGCGAGATGGGAGGCGCGACGACGGGCGCGGAGGGCTGGGTGCCGGCGCAGGCGGCGGCACAAGTCACGAGCGCGAGGAGGAAGGGGCGCGGGGAACGCATGAGCGGTCGCACTTCATCGTGCCCCGCGCCCCATGGCAACGCGCTTCAGCGCTCGCGGCGTCGGCGCACCGACAACCCCAGGGCCAGCAGGCCGAGGAGCACACTACCGGGCACGGAGGCGGCGGTGCAGTCGCAGCCCGAGGTGCCGGAGTCAGTGGGGAGGCCGCCACCACCCGGGTCGGGCCGTCCTCCACCACCAC
>NZ_JABXEM010000384.1:0-7840 GCF_013372595.1 Myxococcus sp. AM011 | reverse complement strand
CGCCCATCCCTCTGCGCCCGTTCGACGTCCTCCAGGTCTGGCACGAGCGTTTCGACGACGAACCCGCCCACCGGTGGCTGCGCGGCATGGTCTCCCGCGCCGCCGCCGCACCGCGCGACGACCGCTAAACCCTTGAGAATCCAACGGTTTTTCTGTCGGAACAGCCCGGCTGTCGATCACCGACAGAGGCACTGAACGTCGATTCACCTGTAGGCGAGCATCCGATGGGCCGACCGGTGTAGGGTGCGACCCTATGACTTCTTCCGAGAAGCTGATTTTCACGCAAACCGTGGAAGCGCTCTTCGTGCGCGCCCTCGAGAACCGCCTCACGCCAGCGTGTCGGGAGCACCTGCGCCGAGCGGGCCTGGACCTCGACCAGAAGCTTGGGCGGACGTATTCGCTGGAGCAGTGGAAGGAGTTCCTCCGCATCGCCGCTGGGCACGTCTACGGCGGAGTTCCCGCCGAAGCCGCGTACTACTCGCTGGGCGAGCGGTTCATGGACGCCTACTTCGGGACCTTCTTTGGTCGCGCGCTCCTGGGCGTCGTCCGGCTGGCCGGCCCTCGGCGGATGCTGCTGCGCGCGGGGATGGGCTTTCGTGCCGGCAACAACTTCAGTGTGGTCGAAATCGTTGAGCGCAGCCCCACTTTCCTGGAGCTGAAGATGAACGACGTGCTGGCGGACGTGCCGACGTTCTCGGCCGGATTGCTGGCCCGGGCGGTGGAGCTGTGTGGAGGCTTCCGGGTGGTGGCACTACCCGAGGAGTTCGACGGGACGTCGGCGACGTTCCACATCCGCTGGGCGGAAGTCACGGCCGAGTCGGCGATGCCGCCCCCCGAGGACGGCTCCGCGGGTGCATCCCGTCCGCGTGCGTGAGTGAGTCCCGCGCGCCCCCGGCGCAATCCGCCAGGGTGGCGCGCGGAACGCCATGCTCGCGAAGCTTGCGAGCGGGCACGCTGACGGCTCCGGGAGCACGCGCTCCCGAGTGAAGCCTCGCGGCCCACCCTGCTCCCTGTCGCTGGCATCGCCGCTGCAATCCCTGGGTCCGGACGCGGAGGACTCATGGACAACGACGGCGGCGGTGCGATGGTGAAGCTCGAACGGGGCGCGCTCTGGGGTTGGGGGCTGGTGATTCTGGTGGCGGCGGTGCTGGCGGGAGCCGGCGTCTGGCACGGGCTGCTCCATGGAGCGCCCGACACTCCCACCGCCGTCGCCCAGGTGCCGGTGGCGCCCTCGGTGGTGGACCGGGCACCGGACGCGCCCTTGCCGCCCGCGGCGGAGGTCGACGCGCTGTTGCGCTCGCGGCTCGCCGGGGCCTCGTCGCTGCCGCAGTTCGGCGCCTGGCTGCGGGAGGCGGACCTCCTGCGCCGCTTCGTCGCCGTCGTCTCCAACATGGCCAACGGCGACAGCCCTCGGGCCGTGGTCGCCTTCCTGGCGCCGTCCGGAGACTTCCAGGTGAGCAGCCGCGAGGGCCGCACGCTCGTCGCGAAGAAGGGGTACACCCGGTACGACACCGTGGGCCGGGTGGTGGGCAGCCTCGACTCCACGCTGCTGGTGGATACGTACCGCGAGGTGCACCGGCTGACCGAGCGGCTCCATCAGGAGAGCGCCCCGCCGGGCAGCTCCTTCGAGGCGACGCTGCAGCGGGCCTTCGAGCAGGTGCTGGCGGTGCCGGTGCTCGACGGGGACGTGGAGGTGGTGGCGAAGGGCGCGCTGTACGTCTACGCGGACCCGGCGCTGGAGGCGCTCACGCCCGCGCAGAAGCACCTCTTGCGGATGGGGCCCGCGAACCTGCGCCACATCCAGGGCAAGGTCCGCGAGGTGTCCCTGAAGCTCAACCAGCAGGCCTCGAGGCCCTGAGGCCCCGTCAGCCCCCCAGGCGGGCCCCCGAGACGCGGGAAGGGCTTCCCTCCCCTCCTCGCGCCGGGATGTTGGTATCTGCCCTCATGCGCTCCTCCCTCCTGCCCGTGTTGATGCTGTGCACGGCGCTCACCGGCGTCATCGGTGGCGCCGTGTATTTCATCCAGCGGGACAGGCAGGCGCTGGTGGACCAGTTCGCCCGCGAGCGGCGGGCCCAGCTCCAGGAGGCCGCCCGAGGTGTGTCCGAGGCCCTGGAGGACGTGGGTGAGGACCTGCGCTTCACCGGTGAGCTCTTGTCCCAGCCGGGCACGGCCGAGGAGCACCGGCGCGAGCTGCGCGCGCTGCTCGAGGCCGTGGGGCAGTACAAGGCCATCGTCGTCTTCGGGCCGGATGGGAAGGAGCGCCTGCGGCTCCTGGACAAGCGCACTGGCGCGTCGCTCGCGAAGCAGTACCCAGGCGAGGAGCTGGCCCGCACCGCGAGGAGCGTGCTGGAGGGAGCCTCGGGACACATCGCGTCCTCGCCGCCCCTGTCCGGGGATTCGACGGGGTGGCTGCGGGCCTTCGCCACCGCCCTGCCCGAGGATGCGCCCGATGGCGGCGGGGCCGTCGTCGTACTGGTGGACGCGGAGCCGCTGTTCGCGCCGCTGAAGCTGCTCACCGCGGAGAGCGACACCCATCTCCTGCTGCTCGGCGCGCATGGCTCACCCACCGCGCTGAGCGCCCCGACGCTGGCGGCCCGCTATCAGCGGCTCGGCACGGATGCGAGCGGCACTCCGGGCCTCGCGGCGCTGTCGCGGCGGATGCTCGACGGGGAAGCGGGCTCGCTGGTGATTGAGCGGACGGAGGCGGTGAAGCTGGGGCTGGGAGACGCGGAGGTGGTGGCGAGCTTCGTTCCGGTGCGCATCAAGAACGGCGCGCTGTGGCCGCTCGCCACGCTGTCCTCCACGCGCGGGCTGCGCTCGCACGAGCGGAGCCTGGTGCTGCGGCTGTCGTTCGCGGCGTTCCTCATCTCGACCTTCCTCATCGCGTTTGGCGTGTACGTGGTGCTGGCGCGCAGCCGCGCCGTGGCGCTCCAGGAGAGCCTGCGACATGCGAGCCGCCTGGCCCACCTGCACGACAAGACGCAGAAGATTCTCGACCACATCCCCACGGGGGTGCTGGCCCTGTCGACGTCGGGACGCATCACCTCCGCGAATCGCGCGCTGAGCACGAAGATGCCGCCGGACGTGGTGGGCGCGACGCTGGCCACGGCGTTTCCGCAGGCCCATGCCCCCGTCATCCAGCGGCTGGAGGAGCTGGTCAACGCGGCGGGCGGAGACAACCGCGTGCGCAGCCTGCACGGCGAGCCGCTGCGGCTCTTCGCCGAGGAAGGGCAGTACAACGTCCACGCGGTGCCGCTGGAGCCGCACCAGCCCGACGTCCGCACGCTGCTGGTGCTGGAGGACCTGAGCAACCTGCGCGCGCTGGAGGGACAGTTGCTGCGCGCGGAGAAGCTGGCGACGGTGGGCGTGCTGGCGGCGGGAATCGCGCACGAGATTGGCACGCCGCTGGGCGTCATCCGGGGCCGGGCCGAGTACGTGCAGGACAAGCTGGGCCCCGAGCATCCGCAGTCCGCGGGGCTGGGGACCATCGTCGAGCAGATAGACCGGGTGAGCCGCACCATCCGCCAGCTGCTGGACTTCTCGCGGCTGCAGCCCGCCGAGTCGCGGGCGGTGACGCTGCCGTCCGTCGTGAAGAGCGTGCAGGAGCTCTTGCGCGTCGAGGTGGAGCGGCGGCGCGTGGACCTTCACCTGGATGTGTCACAGCCGTTGCCGGCGTTGGCGGCGGACGCGGACCAGCTTCAGCAGGTGCTCGTCAACCTGCTGCTCAACGCGTGTGATGCGTGTGAGCCGGGGGGACAGGTGCGGCTGACGGCGACGCCGGGCGAGGCGGATGCATCGGGGGCCTGGGGTCGGGTGCGCATCACCGTCGAGGACGACGGGTGCGGCATCGCCGCGAGACATCTGCATCAAGTGTTCGACCCATTCTTCACCACCAAGAAGCGCGGACTGGGCACGGGCCTGGGGCTGACCATGGTGGCGCACATCGTGCGGAACCATGGCGGGCGCATCGAGCTGGACAGCGCGCCCGGACAGGGCACGCGTGTGACGCTGCAATGGCCCGCCGCGGCCCCCGCGCGAGAGGAGCAACATGTCGGTTAGAGCCCGGGTTCTCGTCGTCGATGACCACGTCGAGATGGGACAGATGCTGCGCGAGCCCTTGTCGGATGCGGGCTACGCGGTGGATGTGGCCTCGGGAGGCGCGGATGCCATCGCGCAGCTCCGGGGCGGGGTGTACGACGCCGTCATCTGCGACTTGCGGATGCAGGACGTGGATGGCTTCGACGTGCTGGAGACGGCGCGCAAGCTGGACCCGGACCTGCCGGTGTTGATGATGACGGCCTTCGGCGGCGTGGAGAACGCCGTGGAGGCGATGAAGCGCGGGGCGTGGCACTACTTCGCCAAGCCCTTCCGGTTGGACGAGGTGCGGCTGTACGTGGGCCGCGCGCTGGAGGAGCGGCGGGTGCGCTCCGAGCACCGCACGCTGAAAGCGCAGGCGGAGGACCGGGGCCGGCTGGGGGCGATGGTGGGGCGCAGCGCGGCGATGCGAGCGCTGTATGCGCTGGTGGAGCGCGTGGCCTGGTCCAGCGCGCCGGTGCTGGTGCGGGGAGAGAGCGGCAGCGGCAAGGAGCTGGTTGCCCGGGCCCTGCACTTCGAGGGCACACGTCGCGCGGGGCCCTTCGTCGCCGTCAATTGCACCGCCCTGCCCCACTCGTTGCTGGAGAGCGAGCTGTTCGGCCACGTGAAGGGGGCGTTCTCCGGAGCGACGAGCGCCAGGCGAGGCCTCTTCGTGGAGGCGGATGGGGGGACGCTGTTCCTGGATGAAATCGGGGACATGGCGCCGGAGCTGCAAGCGCGGCTGTTGCGGGTGCTGGCGGATGGCGAGGTGCGGGCGGTGGGAGCGGACGGTTCGCGGACGGTGGACGTGCGGGTGGTGGCCGCGACGCACCAGGATTTGGAGGCCCGGGTGAAGGAGGGCCGCTTCCGGGCGGACTTGTTCTACCGGTTGAATGTCGTGACGTTGCAGGCGCCGCCGTTGAGGGAGCGGCCCGAGGACATTCCGGCGCTGGCCGAGCACTTCCTCAAGCAGGCGCGGGCGCGGAATCCGCGGTCTCCGGTGCAGCGCTTCGAGCAGGAGGCGGTGTCCGCGCTGTGTGCGCAGCGGTGGCCGGGGAATGTGCGCGAGCTGGAGAACCTGGTGGAGCGGTTGGTGGTGCTGGGGACCCGGGACACGGTGGACTTGGAGCAGCTCCGCCCACACGTCATCGAGGGCGGCGCGGAGCAACACCCGTTGCTGGAGGCCCAGCGGGAAGTGATTCCCCTGCGCCGGCTGGAAAGCGAGTACATCTCCTGGGCCGTCGCGCGGTGCGGCGGAAACAAGACGCGAGCGGCGGAGCTGCTCGGGATTGACGTCTCCACCATCCACCGTCGGGAGCGTTCGGAAGGCAAATAGCCAGGGGTGCCTGGGCGTTCTGCAAGGCCGCGCGGGGAGGACTCGCGGGGCTCTCGACGGAAAGGGCTCCCGGCACGGCGCGTGCTCTGTGACGAGCGCATGCGCCCTCTCCTCTTCACGCTTTTCGTCGTCGTTGGACTCGCGGGTTGTGCCGCGCGGCAGCCCACCCCCACCGCGTCCACGGATACGCAAACACCCCATGCTCCGGTGGCAGTGAGGCCGGAGCCGGAGCGCCCCTCCTCCATGACCGAGAACCCAGACAAGGACCTGCTCCCCCTGGCGTTGGAGCCTGTCTACTTCGAGCTCGACTCGACGACGCTGCGCCCCGAGTTCCGGGACACGTTGACGCAGCTGGCGGACGCGCTGCGCAAGAGGCCGCAGGCCCGCGTCAATATCACCGGGCACACGTGTGAACTGGGGACGACGGAGTACAACCTGGCCCTGGGCCAGCGCCGTGCTTCCGTGGTGCGGGATTACCTGCGGCGGCTGGGTGTGGAGCCTGCGCGGCTGTCCACGCTGTCGTATGGCGAGGAGCGGCCCCTGTCGACGACGGAGTTGGAGAAGAACCGTCGCGCGGAGGTGAAGGTTTCGTCGGAGTGGATGAACTGATTGAGGGCGTTGGGCGGGTTTGGCGCCCATACCTCCCCTCTGCTCCCCCCTTCTCCCCCATTCGCGCTCCTGTCCTTCTCATGCTCGAAATGCCCCAGGGCCGATCTCGCGCACTCGAGTGCCCCGCCGAGGCCCGCTGCCTCATGGCCATGAGCGACGGCCTGAGGAACTCCGCCCCCCGGCAGCGCCACCCAACCGCTCGCGGAGTTCACGCAGCCGGTCGCGCGCCACGGAGAGCACCGTCCCGTCCTTCAGGTGCACGCGCGCGTCGCCGTAGCCCCCCAGGACCTCCACAATCGCATCGAGCTGGACGAGCGTGGCGCGGTGGATGCGCAGCCAGCGCGTCGGGTCGAGTCGGCGTTCGAGCTCCGCGAGCGACATGTCCACCACATCGGCGCGCCCGGCACGCGCCACGTAGACGAGCCGGTCCTCGGCGTACAGGTGCGTCGCGTCCGCGAGCTCCACCACCCGCACGCGTGTGCCCGTCCTCGAGGTGAGCCGCGACAGAGGCGCGGGTGGCTGGAGCGCCGCTTCCAGCGCACGCAGCCGCTCCTGCGCGAGCAGGGGGTGCATGCGCACAAGCTTGTCCAGCGCACGCGCAAGGCCTCGCGCGTCCACCGGCTTGAGCAGGTAGTCCACGGAGCTCACCTCGAAGGCCTGCAGCGCGTACGTATCGAAGGCGGTGGTGAACACCACGGGCGGCGGCATGGGGAGTGCCCGCACCAGCTCGAAGCCGCTCATGCCCGGCATCGACACATCCACGAACAGGGCGTCCGGGGGCGCGGCGCGCAGTGCCTCCGCGGCCTCCACCGGATCGGTGTACGTGGCCGCCACCGTCACACGCCCGGTTTCCTCGAGCATGCGAGCGAGGCGCCGCAGCGCGAGCGGCTCGTCATCCACGAGCACGGCGCGAAGGAGCCCGGGTGCACTCATGCGGCCTCCGTGCGCGGAAGCCACACCCGCACGCACGCGCCGACACCGCCCTCGCCACGCGAAATGGACAGGCCCGCCTCCTCCGCCCCGTAGGAGGACACCAGCCGCCTCGTCAGCATGTCGAGTCCGTGCCCTGGCGGCGGCGGCCCCGTGATACCAGGCCCGTCGTCCCGCACCTCCAGGTAGACGCGCCCGGCGTCCGCGCGCACCGACACCCGGACCTCGCCGCCCTCGCGCCTCAGGGACACGGCGTACTTCACGGCGTTCTCCACCAGCGTCTGCACCGCGAAGGGAGGCACCGCGAACCGCTCGAGGCCCGGCTGCACGTCGAGCGAGCAGCGCAGCCGCGCCCCCAGCCGCACACGCTCGAGCTCCAGGTAGTCGGACACCAGGTCCAACTCGCGCTGCAGCGGTACATGGCGCCCCGCCCCCGCATCCAGCGAGGAGCGCAGCACGGACGCCAGCCGCTCCACCATGGCCTCCGCCGCGCGCGGGTCCTCGCGCACCAGCGTGGCGATGGAGTTGAGGGTGTTGAAGAGGAAATGGGGCTGCAGGCGCGCGGACAGCGAGTCGAAGCGCGCCTCGGCCTCCAGCCACTCGGCACGCTCGCGCAGCGCCTCCGCCTCGCGCACGCGCGCGTCCCGCCCGCGGATGCGGCCCGCCATTCGGGAATACACGAACGTGCACACTCCCGCGGGCAGGCTCAGCACCAGGCCGATGCCACCCTCGACGAACAGGTGCCGCTGAAGCTCCGAGGCGGGAAAGGCGCCCAGGCCCGCCAGCGTCACCGTCGCCACCGTCATCATCACGGCCGTGATGACCCCACACGCGGCCATGCACTTGAGCAGGGCGGGCACGGGCGCCTTTCCCGCCTCGGAGCTTCAGCGG
>NZ_JABXEM010000383.1:0-7870 GCF_013372595.1 Myxococcus sp. AM011 | reverse complement strand
GAAGATGACCGCGGGCGGCGGACGGGGCCGCTCCGCCACGCGCGCGGGCATGGGCTCGGGCCCCCCCGCGGACATCACCAGGAAGCTGATCATCCCGGCCCCCATGCAGACCATGAAGGCGGTCCCCAGGATGATGGCGGCCGCGCGACCCGAGGCCTGGGGTCGCGGCGTGGGGTTGATTTCCCTCCACCCCGGCTGGAGCGGGATGCCCTGGGGCCGGGGCCGCTCGGCGCCGCAATGGGTACAGAGGGGCTCGCGCTCCACCGCCTTGAGGAAGGGGGCGCCGCAGTTCACACATTTCGCACGGGTTCTGGCCACGAGTCTGAGTCTAGTCGCTCCGCCGACACCCGTGGGGACGATATGGGCTCAGGTGGCCAAAAGTGGGCATCATCGAGGCGTGCCCAGCGTCTTGAGGAAGAACAGGCCCACGTCGTCCAGGTAGTAGCGGGCGGCGGCGCCCTGCGGCGAGTGCGGCTGGCCGGGCATGATGAGCAGTTCGAAGTGCTTGTCCGCGCGGATCAACGCCTCCGCCATCCGCATCGTCACCGAGGGCGTGGCATTCACGTCGCTGGTGCCGTGCATCATCTTCAGGGGGCCCTTCAGCTTGTCCGCGAGCGCGAGGTTGTCACCCACCGCGTAGCCCTGGGGGTTGGCGCTCGGCAGGTTGAGGTAGGGCTCGTTGATGATGGCCTCTTCCGTCAGCGCGCCCGGTGCTCCGGCATAGCCCGCCTTGAAGAAGTCCGGCGCCGTCAGCATGCCGCGCAGCACGAAGTAGCCGCCCCAGGAGTGGCCGTAGAGGCCCAGGCGCTCCAGGTCCATCCACGGCCGCGTGGAGGCGACCTGCTTCAACCCCGTGACGTGGTCGGGAATCTCCGTCTGGCCCACGCGGCCGTAGTTCGCGTCCTGGAAGGCCTTGCTCCGCCCCGGGCCTCCGCGAGGGTCCAGCAGCACCGTGACGAAGCCGAGCTGCGCCAGGCCGCTGGCCGTCAACGACATCGAATTGCCGATGTAGTTCCATGGCACCAGATTGAAGAACGGGCCGCCGTAGATATAGACGAGCACCGGGTAGCGCTTCGCCGGGTCGAAGTCGCGCGGCCTGTAGAGCACGCCGTGCAAGGGCGTGACGCCGTCGGCGGCCTTGACGACGAAGGGCTCCGGCCGCGAGTTCCCGAGGGCCTCGAGCTCACTCGCGTCCGCCGTGGTGAGGCGCACGGGCTTGCCTCCGTCCACGGACACCAGCTCCCGCAACCGGGGCTGCGTGCGGGAGGACCACGCGTCCACGTAGTGCTGACCCGAGGGTGACAGGGTGATTCGGTGCATCCCCGAGCCCGAGGACAGGCGCTTGAGCGCGCCGCCCTTCAGGCTGCCCCGGTAGAAGAGCTGCTCGTACGGCGCGCCGCTGTCGGCGGAGGCCAGCACGTAGAGGGCGTCACCCTGGGGCGCCACGCCCACCACCTCGTGCACGGGGAAGGCGCCTCGCGTGAGCTGCCGCAGGAGCTTCCCCGCGCGGTCATACGCATACACGTGGCGCCAGCCGTCGCGTTCGGACATCCAGAGGTAGCCACGTCCGCCTGGCAGCGCCGTCACCTGCTTCGCCCAACCGCCCGTCGCGAAGTCCAGGCCGGTGACGAAGGTCTCCGGACGCTCCTCGCGCAGCACCCGCCGACGCTGCCCCGTCCCAGGTGTCACCGCGGTGAGGTCCAGCCGCTTCGCGTCGCGCGAGAGGTGGAGGCACAGCGCCTCCGTGCCCTCGGGGTTCCAGCCGGCGAACCAGTCATACGTCTCGCCCTCCACAGGAGGGATGCGCGTCACTCGGCCCGTGGCCACATCCACGACATGGAGCTCCGAGCGCGGAAGCGGCGTCCCCGCCTTCGCGTACGGCACCGTCGTCACCTTCTCCAGCGCGTCCGAGTAGTCCACGACGGGCACCTGATGCACGGCGCGCACGTCGTCCCGCCACACCACCAGGAAGCGCCCATCCGGTGACCAGGGGCGCGCGGGAATCCGCCAGTCCAGGTTCGTCTCCCCCGCACGCTCCACCACGGTGGCGCCGTCCGCGCCCAGCACCGCGAAGCCGCCCTGGCGCTGCACCGCGAGCGCGCCTCCCCGCGGCGCGAGGAAGTGCTCCGGTGACAGCGCCTGCGCGGCACGGTCCTCCGCCGACAGCTGCGTGACGCGACTTCCCGTCAGGCCCAGGCCGAAGGTCTTCCCCCCCAGCCGGAAGACGATGCCCTGTTCATCCGGAGTGAAGGCGAAGTCGAAGAAGCGAGGCGCCGTGACGGGCTTGCCCACGAGCGCCGAGAGCTGCTCGCGCAGTTGCTCACCCGAGACGAGCGGCTTGAGCTCCCCCGTCTTCGCGTGCGCCAGCACCCACGTCCCGCCGTCCCTGCCCTCGCGCGCCCAGAAGACCAGGCGGTCTCCCTCGCGCAGCCAACGGGGCGCGACGAGGCTGTCTCGCAGGAGCTCCACCCGCCGGCTGAACTGGTCCGCCACGTCCAGCTTCGCCTGGACGCCCGCCTCGGGAGTGGGCTCGTAGACGGTGACCGAGTGAGCATCACCGTCGAGCGCCAGGACGGGCGCGCCGGTCAGCGTCGCGAGCACCACGCCGAGGGCCATGAAGGGGAATCGCATGCACCAGGATGGTAGGGAGGTGCATCCTTCACGACCAATATATCTTTCGAGGCCCATCGAGACGGTTATCGTCTCGATATGGAATTCCGTCAGCTCCAGCTCTTCATCGCCGTGGCGGAGGAGCTGCACTTCGGACGAGCCGCCGCGCGCATCGGCATGGCCCAGCCGCCATTCAGCCAGCAGATTCGCCGACTGGAGACCGAGCTGGGAGTCGAGCTGCTCACGCGCACCAGCCGCCACGTGGCGCTCACCGCCGCTGGCGCCAGGCTGCTGGAGGAGGCTCGCACGCTGCTGGCCCGGCGCGCGGATGTCATCCACACGGTGCGGCAGGCGGCGAGCGGCGAGACGGGCACGCTGCGCGTCGGCTTCGCCGCGTCCTCGGCCTTCGGCGTGCTGCCGGATATCGTCTTGCGCTTCAGCACCCGGTTCCCGAAGGTGAAGCTGGAGCTGGATGACAGCGAGACGCTGAACGTGGGCGCCGCGCTCGCGTCGGGCGAGCTGGACATCGCCATCATCCGGGCGCCCTTCCGTCACGAAGGGCTCACCGTCGAGCGGCTGCTCCGGGAGCGCTTCGTGCTCGCGCTGCCGGCGCGCCACCCTCGCACCCGTCAGCAAGTCGTCGCGCTGGCCTCGCTGGCGAACGAGCCGTTCGTCCTCTTCCCCCGCCATTCAGCGCCGGGCCTGCATGACCTGGTGACGAGCATGTGTCTGGCCGCGGGCTTCTCTCCGAACATCGTCCAGGAAGCGCGCTCGTGGCCCTCCGTCGTCGGCATGGTGGAGGCGGGACTGGGATTGACCATCGCCCCCGCGTCCTCCCAGGCCCTGTGCCCCAAGGGCGTCGTGTTCCGCCCCCTGAGCGGTGCGCCCCACCACGCGGAGCTGGTGGTGGCCTTTCCCGGGCCTCGGCCCTCACCCGCCGCGCAGCACTTCCGCGTCCTCGCACATGAAGCGGTCTCCCGCTCGGGCAAGGGCTCGTCGGACTGAGCAGACTCCGAGCCAGGTGCGGAGGGCTCGCGGCACTGCTGCGCCACGCCGAGCGCTTCGTTCACGGTGCATGCGGAGCGGAGCAGTCCGCGCTCGCCTGGCCTGCCCACATTCCGAGCCACTCAGGAGGGTGTGGGCTTCTTGCTCCGTCGGCCCTTGGCCCGCGTGACAGGCTCCGTGTCGTTCGCCGCCGCCTGCGGCCCGAGGTTGAACCAGAAGGGGCAGAGCAACGGCGGCGCTCCTCTCGCTTCCGGTGGTGAAGCAACCTCTCGCGGACCCCGGTAGAGGCGAACGCTCTCTTCACCTCGCTTGCCTCGACTCGCTCTCGGCGCCATCAGCGACACCGCCCGCGCTGCCACCACGAATCCCCTCGCTCGTTGAAGCGTTGGCACGACAATGCGCCTCGGGGAGCGGGCCTGAGATGGCTCGCTCCCGACGATTCCCTCATCGGCGTCGGCATGCGCACGAACTACCGAGATGACAGTTTCCTGTCAATTGAATCGGGCAACAAAGTACAGAACGCGCGTTCAGCGCACCCCTGCCTCCATCCGCCTCCTCCATGCGGCGGGTGTCACACCATGCACGCGGCGAAAGAGTCGGATGAAGTGCGTGACGTCCGCGTAACCCACCCGCTCCGCGACGATGTCCACCCGCTCATCGGTGTGACGCAGCCGGCTGCGCGCCTCGGCCATCCTGCACTCGAGAATCCACTCACCCACCGAGCGCCCCGTCTCCTGACGCACCACGCCCGCGACGTGCGGCGCCGAGCGCCCCAGCTCCCGCGCCACCTTCGCGAGCGACAGCGGCTCCAGGCAGTGGGATTCGATGTACGTCAGGGCCCGACGGCTCAGTCCCATCGACGAGGATTCGGGCACGGTGTCCGGGAAGGCCATCCGCTCCAGCTCCACCAGCACCAGCCGGAGCAGCGAGTGGCTGGCCTCGTTACTGCCGCGCTCCTGACGCGACTGCTCCTCCTCCATCAGCCGCATCCACCGCAAGAGCCGTCGACGCTGCACGGACGTGGGCCGCAGCACCGGGTGACAACCACCGCGCACGCGCAAGAGGGGCCCCAGCCGCGCCGCGCGCTCCTCCGCGTCCGAGGACACCGCCTCCGGATAGAAGCCGAGCCCCAGGCACTCCGCATCCGAGTGCTCGCGGCCATGCGCATCTCCCGGCGGAATGAGGTGCACGTCGCCCGCGCGCAGCACCAGGTCACCCGCATGCCGCACCTTCGACTCCCCGCGCAGCACCAGCATCACGACGGCATACGAGTGCACCGCGGAGTGGGTGCGTGAGTGCCGCGACGACAGGGGCCGCTGTGGCCCTACCCAGATGAGGCGCCGCTTCTCCTCGAAGTCCCGCTGGATGGCGGACCAGGGGTGGTCGTGTTCGGCGTGTGCGGTGGCCATGGGCCTTCGTAGCGCGGGGTTCGACCCGACGTCACTTCCCGTGGCTGCCGCCCAGCGCCTCCAGATTCAGGTGGTGGTTCATCACGTAGGCGGACTGCGCACCCGCCGCCGCCGCGATGAGCGCGCCCTGCAGGCGCGTGGTGAGGTCCCCCGCCGCGGAGATGCCGGGCACGGAGGTCTGCTGCATCGGGTCCACCTTCACGAAGCCCATCTCGTCCAGCGCGAGCCCCAGCCCCTCCACCAGCGCCACGTGCCGCTGCGGCGGACGGACGAAGAGGTACTCCTGTCGCACGCGCGTCCCGTCCTCCAGCTCCACCGCCTCCAGCGCGCTTCCGTCCGCCGAGGCGATGAGGCGCTTCACCGGGCCCTCCACCAGCCGCACCTCCGCGCGCTTCAACTGCGCGCGTCGCTCGTCCGATACGGGGAAGGCTCCCTGCGTGTACAGGGTGACGTCCGCCGTCCAGCCCTTCAGGAAGAGGGCGAAGTCCAGGTACAGCTCCGCCTCCGCTGGCGTCCCCGCGAACACGCCCCAGGCCCGGTCCTGGATTTCCCAGCCGTGACAGTAGGGACACTGGAAGAGGGCCTTGCCCCACAGCTCACGGTAACCCGGCAGGTCCGGCGGCACGTCCACCATGCCCGTGGCCAAGAGCACCCGGCGGGACTCCACGACGACTCCGCCCTCCAGCGTCACCCGGAAGCGCGCGTCGCCGAGTCGCTCGATGCCGTTCACCCGCACGTCGCGCACGTCGACGTCGTAGGGGCGCAGTTGCTCGCGGCCGATGGCGCGGAACTCGCGAGGCGGCGTGCCGTCACGGGTGACGAAGCCCTGGATGTGCTCGGCCGCCGCGTTGCGGGGCGAGCCCGCGTCACATAGCAGAACCTTCTTGCGGCCACGCCCCAGCACCAGCGCCGCGCTCAGGCCCGCGGGGCCGCCGCCCACAATCACCACGTCCTTCTCGAGAGTGTCGCTCATGGGAAAGAACTAAACGCCGGCCTCCGCTCGCGGGAGAGCGAGGTTTCAGGGGGAATCGGCGCATCGGCGGGTCCGGCGACACGGTGCCTCCAGCCACCCCGGTACCGCGGGCGAGCAGGCGGTCGCTCGACGAGGACGACCGGCCAGGTATGGCGCCCTTTGAGCAGGTGGGAACAATGGGCACATGCTTCAGTACGTACGCCTTTGACCACTCGTGCGAAGGGTCGGCTTCCCGGAGAGGAAGCCGTGTTCCTACACTGAGGGACGGGAGCACCAGGGCCGGCGTGCGGCTCCCCACCCAGGAGGTATGCGATGCAGCCCACGCGTCTCGCGTTGATGGTCCTGCTCGCCTGCGCCGCGTCCGGCTGCACCTCGTCGGAAGAAGCGCCGTGGGATGGACGGTACGCACCGCTCGAGGAGCGGGGTGACTGGATGGACACCGGCCCCCTCTCCGTCTGTCGCGTGCTGGATGATGCGGACAAGACCTGCGGCGGCCTGACGTCGTTCGACTTGTCCGGCTGCAAACGCCGCTCGTTGGAGGGGCTGGAGCGCGAGGGGGTGTACCGCGGTGAACTGCGCTTCGACGCGCGCGGCACGCAGGAGGCACGCGCGGCGCCCCTGGGCGGAGGCTTCAAGCTCAACTCCGCGGGCGTCCCCGAGCAGGTCCTCGGAGCGGCCGCCGTGGCCGGGGTGTGGGACGCGCAGACGTTCCTCGTCTCCAGTCAGTCCCCGGACGGGCTGTTCACCTTCGTGGGCTGCAACGCGGTGGGCCCGCGCTCGCTGACGGGCTGCTTCTCGCGGTGTCTCAATGGAGCGCTGGTGGAGTCGGGGACGTTCCGCGCCGAGCGCGTGGCGCGCTTCAAGGGCGAGCACGAGGTCTCCGGGGGACTGAAGCTGGTCTCCGAGCGCTGGGTGGACCTGGGCATGCCCGTGGACGTGCAGGTCATCGACGGCCACGCCTATGTCATCTCGCAGGACCGCGAGGGACAGCGTGGAGGGCTCACCGTCTTCGACGTGAGGGTGCCCGAGGCGCCGGTGCGCGTGGCGCGGATGAGCCTGCCGGAGGACTCGGACTGGCGGGGGGCGACGTTCAAGGACGGGGTGCTCTATGTCGCGAGCGCGAGCTCGGGCGTGGTGGTGCTCGATATCTCATTGCCCTCCGCGCCGGTGTTCGTGCGCAGGGTGCCGGAGCAGCCCGTGAGTCTCGGGATGGTGAGCGTGGATGGGAACCGGCTCTACGCGGTGGCCACGGAGGCGTCGGCGGGCACGCTGATGTTCGACATCTCCACGCCCTCCGAGCCGAAGTTGCTCCAGCACATCGTCTCCGGGGCGCGCGTCTCGGAGAATCCGTCGTCGCGCGGGCCCGTGAGCTACGAGGGCCGGCTGTATGTGAATCACCTGCGGGATGGCTTGCAGGTCGTCGACGCGAACTCCGGCGGCGGGGTGAAGTTGCTGGGTCGGTACACGTACCCGTATGCGAACAGCCGCGCGAGCGCGGTGGGCACGTTCGGCGGGAGAATCGTGGCGTTCGAGAGCAGCCTGGGCGCGGGGGCGCGACTGCGGGCGCTGGATGTCAGCGAGCCGCGCGACATCGTGAAGATTGGGGAGTATGGGTTGCGCGGCGTGGTGTCACCGCGCGCGCTGGAGTTGCGGGGCTCGCGGCTGTATGTGACGTATCACCAGGAAGGGCTGCGTGTATTGGATGTGAGCAATCCCACGCAACCGCGTGAAGTGGCGTACTTCAATAGCTATCGTGAGACGGACCCGGGACGCGGGGACGCGCTGGAAGAGGGGGCCACGGGGCTCCAGGTTCCTGGAGATGGTCATGTGTATGTCGTGGATACGTCCCGTGGATTGCTGGTGCTGACGGAGC
>NZ_JABXEM010000382.1:0-7896 GCF_013372595.1 Myxococcus sp. AM011 | reverse complement strand
GTCGCGTCGTCGCCGGGGTGGTGGCGGAGGCCAGGGACGTCCCGAGGGCGGCCGTTCAGCGCGGGGTGGTGGCGGCTCCGCCGGTTCGGGTCGTGGCGGTGGACAGCAGTCGCGCGGTGGCGGTTCTCCGTCGCGTGGAGGCAGCGCTCCGTCGCGGTCTTCGGGCCCGGCGCCGGCTCCCGTGAAGGCGGCCGAGCCGCCTCCGCGTCGTCAGACGTCGAAGTGGCTGTGAGCTGAATCCCTGTGAAGGCCCGTGATGCGCGCTCGACGCGCTCACGGGGCCTCGAGGGTGTTTGTTGGCGGTGACGGGTGGGCCGTTACGACAGGCCCGCCGTCATGGCCCCGAGGTGGACGGACTCGATTCGTCCGACCTCGAAATCCCGCACACGTTCGAGCTGGCTCCCGCGTCGCGCGGCGTCACTCACGTGCGGTGCTCGGTGGCGGAGCTCATGACTCCTCGCGAGGGGCCATGGCGGCGATGGTGCCCTGGGCCACGGCGACCAGTGTCTCTCCCTTCTCGGTGACGACGAAGATGTCGCAGTGGCAGACGGCCTGTCTGCGCCCGGCGTGCACCGCGCGGGCCCTGGCGATGAGCATGGAGCCCTGCGCGGGGCGCACGTAGTTGATCTTGAACTCCGACGTGACGACGGGCGCCGTCATCGCCGAGCCTCCCGCGAAGGTGAGCGCGTTGTCGGCCATGTAGCTGAGCACGCCCCCGTGCACGAAGCCGTGCTGCTGACCCAGCTCCGGGCGCAGCGGCAGCTCCAGCACGGCCTCGCCCTTGGTCAGGTGCACCAACCGGGTCCCAAGCAGCGTGCTGAACGCCTGCTGCTTGAGCACCTGCTGACCCATCTCCATCAGTGACTCCACGGCGGCCTCCGGGCTGTATAGAATATCATTCTAGAACAATGTTCTAAAATAGGGTGGAGGGATGCGCAACCCGGGTCACCGGAGAGAAGAGGTCCTGAAGGCGGCGCTGGAGTGCTTCCTGGAGCGGGGCGTCGAAGGGACGACCCTGGCGGCCATCCGCGAGCGCTCGGGGGCCAGCACGGGGAGCATCTACCACCTGTTCGAGAGCAAGGACGCGATTGCCGCGGCGCTCTACATGGACGTCCTGGGCGAGTATCAGGCAGGAGTGGTGGAGGTACTCAAGGCGCAGCCGGGAGCCCGTGACGGCGTCGAGGCGCTCGTTCGCCACCACCTGGAGTGGACGCTGGCAAGGCCGGATGCGACGCGCTTCCTGATGGGTGCGCGCGGTGTCGCGGCCGTTGTGGCGGCCGAGGCGAGCATCCGCGAGCAGAACAAGGGCTTCTTCCGGCAGCTGAAGGAGTGGTGGCAGGCGCACGTGCGGGACGGTGCGTTCGAGGAGATGCCCTTCGAGCTCTTCCTCGCCATCCTTCGTGGGCCCGCACAGGAAATGGTGCGCGACTGGCTCGCGGGACGAACGAAGACGGACTTGCGCGCGGCCATCCCGGTGCTCGCGCGCGCCGCGTGGCAGTCCGTGAAGAAGCAGTCCCCCCGCTCCAGGAAGTGAGCGGAGGCTGACTGACTTGGGCGACTCGTCGCGAGCCCTTGCCCCGGTCCGTCACGGGTTCAAGTGGTCGACTCGTCAGATCGATGGCCGCCGCGGTGCCAGGTCGCGGAGCGCGCGCCTGTCGAGCTTGCCGTTCTGGGTCCTCGGCAGCTCCGACAACACCCGGAGCTCGTCGATGATCATGTACCGGGGCAGCCGCTCGGCGCAGTGCTGCTTGAGCTGGAGCAGGGTGGGCCTCGGGCCGTCGGCGGCCACGACGAAGGCCACCAGCCGCGCCTCCAGTCCGGTATCGGCGGCGACGACCCCCACCTCTCGGACGCCCCGATGGGACAGCAGCGCCGTCTCGATTTCGCCCGGCTCGATGCGTCGCCCCCGCACCTTCAGCATGTTGTCGCGGCGACCGAGGTACTCAAAGCCTCCGTCCGGAAGCTGGCGGCAGAGGTCTCCCGTCGCGTAGGGCCGCGCTCCCTGAGGAGGCTGTCCCCAGTAGCCCAGCATCACCGTGGGCCCTTCCACCATCAACTCTCCCACCTCCCCGCCGCCAGGCGGCGTCGCTTCGTCCTCCGCCGAGCGGGCCAGCCAGACCCGGTCACCACAGCTCGCATGGCCGATGGGAACAGGCTCGGTGCGCTCGGGGGAGAGGGTGCCCACCTCGTAGGCGGTGCAGACGTTCGTCTCCGTGGGGCCATAGAGGTTGAAGAACCGCGCGGCGCTCAGGCGCTCTCGCAAGGGGCGCAGATGGCGGACCGGGAAGGGCTCCCCCGCGAACAGCACGGCCCGAAAGGGCAGGTCCTCATGGGCGAGCAGCCCTCCCTCCAACATCATCAGGATGAGCGCCGAGGGCACCGAGTACCAGATGGTGAACCGCTCGCGCAGCACCAGCTCCACCAGCTTCTTCGGTGCGAAGGCCAGCGCCTCCGGGATGAGGGTGACCGAGGCGCCCCCGAGGAACGCCGCATAGAGGTCCAGCACAGAGAGGTCGAAGAAGAACGGCGCGTGGTTGCTGAAGCGGTCGTCCGGCGTGGTGCCCAGCAGCGCGTGGCTCCACTCGATGAAGGCCAGGGCGTTGCGCTGGCTGATGCACACGCCCTTGGGCGTGCCGGTGGAGCCGGAGGTGTAGAGGATGTAGGCCAGCGCGTGAGCGTCCAGACCGTGTCCGGGCAGGGGCGCCGGGGAAACTTCGGCCAGACTCGCCCAGCCGAGCGCCGGGCCCGTGTCATCCACGAGCAGGAAGCGCAGGCGGTCCATGCCTCCGTTGCGAAGCTCGGTCGCGCGCGCCGCGCTGGTCACCACCACGTCGATGCGGCAGTCGTCGAGGATGAGCCGCGTCCGCGCGGCCGGGTTCAGCGGATCCAACGGGACGTAGGCGGCGCCCAGCCGCGCGATGCCCTGCATCGCGGCCACCGCGCGCGCGGACTTCTCCGTCCACAGTCCCACCCGGTCCCCTCGACGGACGCCCAGCCCCAGGAGGGCCCGGGCCACCTGGTTGGCGAGCGCGTCGAGCTGCCCATAGGTCAAGGTCTCATCGGGCCCCCTGACGGCGATGGCCTCGGGAGTCCGCGCCGCGGAGCGCATGACAATCTCGTCGAGCGTCATAGTCCCAACTGGCTGGCGATGATGTCGCGCTGCATCTCCGAGGTGCCGGAGAAGAGGGTGCTGGGAATGGCATCGCGCAGCACCCGCTCGATGCCCGACTCGGCGACGTAGCCCATTCCCCCGTGGATCTGGATGGCGTCCAGGCCGCATTGGACGACGGCCTCGCTGATGGCCAGCTTGGCGAGGGAGACCTCCATCGTCGCCTCCTGACCGCGGTCCATCAGCCAGCAGGCCCGGTACAGCAACAACCGCGCGGATTCGAGCCGCTGCTTCATGTCCGCCATCCGGTGGGAGATGGCCTGGTTCTTTCCAAGCGCCCGCTTGAACTGCTTGCGCTGCCGGGCGAAGTCCACCGTCTGTTCGAGCACCCGCTCCATCAACCCCACATAGGCGCCGAACAGGCAGGCCCGCTCCCACTGCATGGAGCGCTTGAAGAGGGGCGCGCCCTGGCCCTCGGCCCCGAGCCGCGCGGCGGCGGGCACGACACAACCCTCCAGGTAGATGGGGGCGATGGGGGAGGTGGACAGGCCCATCTTCTGGAAGGGCCGTCCCACCGTCAGTCCCGGCGTACCTTTCTCGATGAGGAAGGCGCTCAGGCCCATGTAGCCGTGCGCGGCATCCGTGACGGCGTACACCAGGAAGACGTCGGCGACGGGCCCATTGGTGACGTAGCTCTTGCTCCCGTCGAGCACGTAGCCGTCGCCGTCGCGCACCGCCCGCGTCTTGAGCGCGAAGACGTCGGAGCCCGCCTCCGGTTCGGAGATGGCGTTGGCGCCGACCCACTCTCCCGAGCACAGCCGGGGAAGGTAGCGGCGCTTCTGCGCGTCGTCGCCACTCTCCAACAGGGGAAGCACGCATGCGAACAGGTGGGCCCCCACGGAGAAGACGAGCCCCGTGTCCGTGCACCCCCGTCCCAGCGCCTCCATCACTCGCGCCGTCGTCAACGTGTCCAGCCCGAGCCCTCCGTGGTGCTCGGGCACGGGCAGGCCCAGGAAGCCGAACTCACCGCATTGCCGCCACAGTCCACGCGGGAAGCCCTCCTCGTGGGCCGGCGCCTCCGGGTTCAGCGCCGATCTCGCGAAGGCCAGCGCGCGCTCGTACAGCTCCACCTGCTCGCTCGTCCAACTGAAGTCCATGCGGTCCTGACCCGTCGGTGGTGATTGGCTGGCAGCGCCGTGAGACTCATGGGGCGTCTGAAGACTCTCTTCCTCATTTGTGCAAGTCGTCAAGAATCTCCTGGGTTGGGTTGTTGTGACTGTGTATGTGAATGGGCGCACGACAATTGTCGTTGTGGATCATTTCGAGTGATTGACCTGTCGTTTGGGATTGCATTAAGAGTCCGACGCGATGCGGTGCGAGGCAATAGCCGTGGTGGGAATGGGGCTCCGCTTTCCTGGGGCCGAGTGTCCTCGAACACTGTGGAGGAATTTGTGCAAGGGATTGGACGCGACTGGCGACATCCCGGCGTCCCGCTGGGAGATGGGATTGCTGCATGAGCCCGCCCCGGACCGCCCGGGACGGATCCGTAACCGGCGCGCCGGCTTGCTGGACGACGTGGCCTCGGTGGACCCCCAGGCCTTCCGCCTCTCCAAGCGGGAGCTCCGGCAGATGGACCCCCAGCACCGCGTGTTGTTCGAGTGCGCGTGGCGCGCGCTGGAGGATGCGGGCATTCCCTTCGACACCCTTCGTGGCAGCAACACGGGCGTCTTCGTGGGAATCAACTTCAGTGACTTCCAGCGCATGCTCGCGCGGGACTGGGCGGCCCTGGATGGGTACTCGCTGCTGGGCACGACGCCGTCCTTCGCGGCCAACCGCATCTCCCACGCGTTCGACCTTCGCGGCCCCAGCACCTGTTCCAGCGTGGGGTGCGCCTCGTCCACGACGGCCCTGCACGAGGCCTGTCGGAGTCTGATGCTGGGCGAGGTGGATTGCGCGATCGCCGGTGGGGTGGAACTGATGCTCTCTCCGGACAGCAGCATCATGCTGTCCCAGGCGGGCGTGCTGTCGGCGCGCGGGCAGTGCCGGACCCTGGATGCGGGGGCGGACGGCTACATCCGAGGCGAGGGCGCAGGGCTGGTCGTGCTCAAGCCGCTGTCCCGGGTGGACGCGAGTGATCGCGTGTACGCGGTGATTCGAGGCAGCGCCGTCAACCACAACGGCCGGAACGAGTGGATCATGGCGTCCAGCGTCGAGGCGCAGACGGAGGTCATTCGCCAGGCCTGTTCGCGGGGCGGCGTGGAGGCCGAAAGCCTCGACTACGTGGAGCTGCACGGCTCGGCCTTCCTCAAGGGGGATGCGGCCGAGGCCATCGCGATAGGCGCGGTGCTTGGCGGTGCGCGCACGGCCCCGTGCCGGCTGGGCGCGGTCAGCAACAACCTGGGCTACCTGGGGGCGGCGGCGGGCATCGCGCAGTTCATCAAGGTGTGTCTGTCGCTGCACCACCGCACGCTGCCGCCGACAATTCATGTGGATTCCCCCAATCCTCACATCGCGTTCGGGGAACTGGGGCTGCGAATCCAGTCGGAGTTGGAGGCCTGGCCCGACCGGGGAACAGGTGCGCCTCCGCGCGCGGGCGTCGTGTCTACCTCCCTGGGTGGGTCCAATGCCTTTGTTATTTTGGAGGCTTCTCCAGAATTCCCTCTTACGGAAGGGATTGCAGCGCCTTCGTCGGGCCACCTCCTGGTGCTCTCGGCGCTGACCCCGGAGGCACTTCGCCAGCAGTCCCACCAGGTCCTGGATTTCCTTGCTGAGACCACCGACCCTGCCGGGCGGCTGGAAGATGTCTGCTTTACCGCGATGTTCAAACGACAGCACCACCGTCACCGCGTCGCGGTGATCGCCGGGGGGCGGGAAGGGTTGATGCGAATGCTGAAGGCATTCATCGATTCTCCAGAACAGACCCTCTGGGTGGAGGAGGGTCAGCCAACTCAAAGAGTTGAGGCGGCACGGACCTATCTCGAAAGTGGTAGGGTTTGGCGCGAGGCCCTTCCAGGGCGCGAAGGGAGATGTGTGAGTCTTCCCGTCTATCCCTTTCAGAGACAGCGCTTGTGGCCGGAGTGGCTTTCGCCCGAGGTGGTGTCTCGTGCCCCATCGCTTTCGCGGCCGGCTGCAGCCGAGGCGCCTGCTCCCCACGGGACGGCAGGGAAGGATTTCCGGGAGGGCGCCTCTGAAGCGCGCGAGGCCCGGCTGCTCGAGTTCCTCCAGGAGCAGGTCGCGGCGGTGCTGGAGGTGGAGCCCGCGGGGCTGGACGCGCGGGGCCGGACCCTGTTTGAGCTGGGGCTGAATTCCGTGGCCCTGGTGATGCTCAAGGGGCGCATCGCCCAGGAGCTGGGCGTCGCTCTCCCGACGACCCTCCTCTTCGAGCATCCGCGACTGGAGTCACTGGCCGCGCGGCTGCGCGGGCTCCTGGACTCTCAAGCGGGTGCACCCCCGGAAGCTGGCGAGGACGCGGCGTTGGTGGAGCGGATCTCCGGGTTGTCCGAGGCGCAGGCCCGCGAGCTGATCGCCCGGAAGCTCGCGGAGCTGAGCCTCGAGGAGGTGGGGTGATGAGCCGCGAGGATGGCACTGGCGTGGAGTTGACGCCGCTCCAGCAGGCCCTGCTGACCATCGAGAAGCTTCAGCGGAAGCTCGCGTCCGTCGCCCGGGCGGACGAGGGGGCCATCGCCATCATCGGGATGGGCTGTCGGTTTCCAGGTGGCGCCTCCAGCCCAGCGCGCTTCCGCGAGCTGCTCTGGAGCGCGGGCGACGCGCTGACGAACATCCCCTCTGAACGGCGAGCGCTCCAGGGCGTCCATGACCCCGAGTCCTCCACGCCGGGCAAGACGACGATGCGCCGGGCGGCGTTCGTGGAAGGAGTCGACCGGTTCGACGCGGAGTTCTTCCGCATCTCCCGGCGCGAAGCGGAGGGGATGGATCCCCAGCAGCGCTTCTTCCTGGAGGTGAGCTGGGAGGCGCTCGAGGACGCGGGGCTCGCGCCGCACCGGCTCGCGGGGACGCGGACGGGCGTCTTCGCCGGCATCCACGCTCGGGACTACGCGCTGATATCGGAGGGCGGGCTGGAGAAGGTCGGCGCGCACTACTCCACCGGCGTGGACGCCAGCTATGTCGCCGGACGCCTCTCGTATCTGCTGGGGCTCGAAGGGCCCAGCATGGCCGTGGACACGGCGTGCTCCTCCTCGCTGGTCGCGGTGCATCTGGCATGTCAGAGCCTGCGCTCGGGCGAGTCGACCGTGGCCATCGCGGGGGGCGTGAAGCTCCTCCTCGCGCCCCACCTGAGCGTGTTCCTGTCCAAGGCGGGGGCGCTCTCTCCGAGTCAGACCTGCCGCGCGTTCGACCGCGATGCGGACGGCATGGTGCAGGGCGAGGGATGCGGCGTGGTCATCCTGAAGCGGCAGCGGGATGCCGTTCGCGATGGAGATCGCATCCTCGCGACGATTCGCTCCACGGCGACGAACCACGACGGCGCGAGCGGCGGGCTGACGGTGCCGAACGTCCGGGCGCAGGAGTCGCTGTATCGGCTCGCGCTCCAGCGCGCGGGCATCGAGCCGGGGCAGGTGGACTACCTGGAGGCCCACGGGACAGGAACCCGGCTGGGGGACCCCATCGAGTTGGAGGGGATCGCGAGGGTCTACGGGCGCTCGCGGACTCCGGAGCGGCCGCTTTGGATTGGCTCCGTCAAGCCGAACATCGGCCACACCGAGGCGGCGGCGGGAATCGCGGGGCTCATCAAGGCGGTGTCCATCCTCCAGTCCGGAGAGGTCCCGCCC
>NZ_JABXEM010000381.1:0-8003 GCF_013372595.1 Myxococcus sp. AM011 | reverse complement strand
CCAAAAGTCCGCACCCCTTCGCCACCCGTCTCCCCGCCTCACCCCGGTGCGGTCGTCGTGCCACGGTGCCGCTCACTCCAGGACTTCATTGCATCGTGCATGCCGACCTTCGGTGCACACGTCAGGTCCAGGTGGGCGGGTCGCCGGCCGACCACCTGGCCCCATCGGAGGTGGGGGGCCTGATGAGCCCGGCCCCTTCCTCTCCACCCGGTCCCTATTCACCGGGTGGTGTTGCTCGACTCGCGCCAGGGAATCAGGCGGCGATGAAGCGCGGGGGCGGACGCACCACGCTGAGCTGCTCCATCTCCTTCACCATCTTCTGGAACTCGGAGTTCGCCATGCCCGTTTCGCCCTTGGCCAACGACTGGGTCGCGTACTTCTCGTAGGTGTCCACCACCTTGCGCGCGTCCGGGCTGAGGCGGTCGTAGTTCTGACGCGCCCACTTCTGGAAGTCCGCGAACTCCACCCCGGCAGCCTGGCCGTCGAAGTCACCGGCGCCCTTGTTGATGGCGTTCGTGAGGTCCTTGGCGGAAATCTTCCCGTTCTTCCCATCCAGCGTCTCCAGCGCGGTGCGCATCGAGTCGTCACGGAAGGTCTTGTGCCGCGAGGCGTCCTTCACCATCGCGTCGAAGTCCGTCTTGTCCATGCCCTCGGGGCCGGCCGCCTCGGCGTGATTCTGGTAGGTCTCCATCACCTTCTGCGCCTCGGGCGTCAGCCGGTCCTTGTTCTTCGCCGCCCACTTCTGGAACTCGGCCAGCTCCTGGGTGGAGTTGCCGTCCGCGTCGCCCGCGCCCTGCTTGATGGCGCCGAGCAGGTCCTCACCGGAGATGGGCCCGTTCTCCTTGTCCAGCGT
The DNA here is from genome assembly GCF_013372595.1 of Myxococcus sp. AM011. Taxonomy (NCBI): domain Bacteria; kingdom Pseudomonadati; phylum Myxococcota; class Myxococcia; order Myxococcales; family Myxococcaceae; genus Myxococcus; species Myxococcus sp. AM011. Next base: position 7,150 of record NZ_JABXEM010000381.1, on the reverse strand, counting down.
CGCCAGCGACTCGCGAGCGCTCACGTCGCCCACGCTCTTGAAGTCCTTCATCATCTTCGACCACTCGGTGGTGTTCAGGTCCTTGTCGCCCGTGGCCATCGCCTTGGTCGCGTGCTTCTCGAACTTGCCCATCACTTCCTTGGCCTCGGGCGACAGCTTGTCGGCGTTCTTCTTCGCCCAGTCCTGGAAGGCCTTCAGCTCGTCCGCGGTGTTGTTGTCCGCGTCCTTCGTGCCCTTGCGGATGGCCTTCGCCATGTCGTCGCCGGAGATGGGCTTGGGCAGCTTGTCCAGGCCCGCGAGCGCCTTCTCCGCGCCCTTGTCGCCCACGCCCTTCATGTCGTTGATCATCTTCCGCCAGTCGCCGTCCGTGTGGCCGTTGGCCTTCCGCTCCGCGGCGAACTTGGAGAAGCGGTCCATCACCTGCCTGGCCTCGGGCGTGAGGCGGTCCTGGTTCTTCTCCGCCCACTCCGCGAACGCGCGGTACTCGCCCTTCCCCGCCTGGCCGTCGTGGTCACCCGTGCCGCGCTGGATGGCCTTGGTGAGCTGGTCCGCGGTGATGGGGCCCTTCGTCTTGTCCAGCTTGTTCGTCTCGCTCAGCGCGCCCAGGTCCAGCGGGCTCCACTCGTTCGGCAGCGGCTTGGACGGGAAGCACCCGCCCTTGTCGAAGGTGTCGGCGCCCGGACGGCCCGCCTGCTGGTGCTGCGCGTGGTGCTTCATCACGTGGCGCAGGTCCTTCAGCAGCTGGTGCTCCTTCACCAACGCACGCTCCAGCTTGCCCTCGAGCTTCTCGAGCTTGGCTTCGGTACGAGCCAGGGTCTTCTGCACGGCGGGGTTGAACGTGGAGGTGATGGCCATTTGGGTTTCTCCGAGTAAGTCGTTGTGAGCACCCCTATTGCTCGCGGCGTGCCACACATCTCCCACGGTCACCCACCTCCACTTCTTTTATGTTTTCAAGAGGTTACGCGAAGGCACCCCGCCCTTGGGGGTGGTGACAACTGTCACCACCGATGACAACCGTCACCAGGGGGAAGGCCCCCCAGGTGGTGACTGGAGTCACCGGATCCGCTTGCGCGGGGCCGTCAGCGCCTTGCGCATGCGCTGCTTGCCCTGGGGCCGCCTGGCCACCCACGCGAAGCCCTGTTTTTCAAAGGGCGGCACCGTGCCCGTGTACGCGGACGCATTGGAGATACGCGCGAGGCCCTCAGGGCGTTTCACCGGATATCCCTCCACGGGTGCGCGCGCCGCGTTGACGCATCACGTCCAGCGCGGACTTCAGCAGCACCGTGGCGACGCCCCACCCCGTCACAGTCCTCCGCGCAGCTCCTGCTCGCTCCACAGCGCGCCGTCCCGCTCGCGCAGCAGGAACGTGAGCCGGCCTTGATGGAACCCGCGCACGGGCGCCTCGGGGTCCGGGAAGCCCGGCGGCAGGCGCCAGTCGGGAGGCAGCGTGCCGCTCAGTGGGATGGAGCGCTCCCGCCGCAGCTCCCCCACCTCCAGGTCCGTGAGGGGACGAGCGCGCGCCCAGGGCAACAGCGCGCGTCCGTGGGAGCCCACGCGCGTCCCCGGCGGCGGGTCGGTCCACGGGCCTATCGCCGTGCGCCACAATGTGGACAGGTGCGCGCCACAGCCGAGCACCCGCCCCACATCCCTCGCGAGCGAGCGGACGTAATAGCCCCCGCGACACGTGAGCGTCAGGCGACTGGCGCGCGGCAGGTCGTGCGAGAGCCACCGCGCCGAATGCAGATACACACGCGAGGGCGGCAGCTCCACCACCTCGCCCCGGTGTGCCTTGCGATAGGCCGGCTCTCCGCCCACCTTCTTGGCGCTCGTGGCCGGCGGCACCTGCTCGCGCCAGCCCACGAAGGGCGCGAGCGCGGCGTCGAGCTGCTCGGGCGTCAGGCTCGACGCGTCCCCCTGATGCACGGGCTTGCCGTGCAGGTCTCCCGTGTCCGTCTCCGTGCCCCAGACCACGTCCGCCTCGTACGTCTTGGGCACCGCGTGCAGGAGTTCGAACAGCCGCGTGCTCTGTCCCACCAGGACGAGGAGCAGGCCCTGCGCGAACGGGTCCAACGTCCCGCCGTGACACACCGGCACGCGCTTGCCCGGCACCGCGCGCGTCTCCTCCAGGAAGGTCTGCACCACCGAGAAGCTCGTGGGGCCCACCGGCTTGTGCACGCTGTAGAGGCCCGGTGTCATGCGCCCTCCCGACGGGGAACACGCTTCACGGACTCTGGGACGTCCTCAGCCACCACGGTCCTCTTCTTCCTCGGTGAAGTCAGAGGACTCGCCATCCAGGGCGCCCTCCACCTGCGTGGCTCCGTCCCGCTTCACCAGATACACCGGCGCGCAGCGTGAGGCCTCCGCCACCGTGCGCGCCAGGGGCTCCGCGTGCGTCGTCACCCAGACCTGGCTGTACTTCGCCGCCCTGAGCACGAGCCGCCCCAGTGGCTCCAGCAGGTCCGGATGCAGGCTTGTCTCCGGCTCGTTCAACGCGAGGAACGGCGGGGGGCGCGGACTCAAGAGCGCCGCCAACAAGCAGAGGTAGCGCAACGTGCCGTCAGACAGCTCGGTCGCCGCCATGGGCCGACTCAACCCCGGCATGTGCAGGAACAGGCTGAAGCGTCCTTCACTGGCGCGAACCTCCAGTCGCGCTCCCGGAAACGCATCGTCGATGCCCTGCTCCAGTCCTCGCGTGTCCCCAATCTGGAGGATGGTCAGCAGCGCCGCCGCCAGGTCCGCGCCATCATGCGCCAGCACCGGCGTCATCACGCCCACGCGCGGATGCCGCATGGCCGCATCCGGGTCCGTTCGGAAGTGGTGATAGAAACGCCACGCGGCGAACGTGCGCTGCACCTCCGACAAGCGCGGGAAACGGTGCGGCTCGCCCAGTTGGTCCAGCACCGACTCCGAGTTCCAGAGCTGCGTGGGAAACGTCACCCGTTTCCCGTCGGCGTCCCGCATGAAGGCCGTGCGCTCCTTGCGCTCCATCAGCACCACCTTCCGTCCCCCGGACCAGGCCCACAGGTGCTCCGACTTCACCTCGGGGTCCAGGTGGAAGGGGTCCCGAATCGGCGGGGTCGGGTCAAAGGGAACGATGCCGCAGCTCAGCTCGTACGACAGCTCGCCCAGCTCCACCTGCACCGTCAGCCGCGCTGGCTTCTTCGCGCCTCGTGGACCCGCCCACAGCACGCTTGGCGTGCCGCCCTCTTCCGCCAGGGTGCGAGCCAGCCGCCCCTCCGACGCCGCCACCAACAGGTACAGCGCGCGGTACAGGTTCGTCTTGCCACTGCCGTTGGCCCCGACAATGACATTCACCGGGCCCAGCTCCAGCGAGAGCTGACGCACCGAGCGGTATCCGGCAATTCGCAAGCGCTGGATGGGCATCGAGCACCCCACCCTAGCGTGCCCGGCGATGGGCGCGCGCAGGTCATCGACTCTTCGCTTCACCCGAGGGGCACGCGCTCGCGAAGGCGCGCCCCTCGGACCCATCAGCATGACGAAACTACCGGTGACGCATCCGCTTCTCGTAACGCGGGGCCAGCTTGCCCTGGGAGAGCGCGGGCGGGTGCACCGGCGCGTCGGCCCAATCGGACAGTCGCTCGAAGAAGAAGGTGCGCTGGGGCTCGGGCAGCGCGCTCAGCGTGCCGTAGAAGCCGATGCCCGCCGGGTCCACCACTCGGTACGAGTCGTTCCGCGAGCTCACCCCGAAGGCCGAGGCGCTCCACGGGCTCAGCGCGCCGTCGACGATGAGCAGGTTCCGGGCGTGCAGCCGCGTCCACAGCTCCAGCTTGAGCATGGGCAACGGGTTGTAGACCTTCGCCACGCCCGTGGGCGGCAGGAACGTGGGCACCTGCCCACCCGGGTAGCGCAGGAGGGGCCACAGCTCCGCCTCCGGATACAGCGGCGCGCCCAGCTCCGTGGCGCACTGGTAGCTCTCCGGCCCCACCGGGCTGTTCAACGCCTGGTCGGAGAACGTGTACGCGGGGCCCGCCACCAGGTCCACGAAGGCGAACAGCTCCTCGGCCGACACCGTGGGCCCCGGAATCGTGTCGCAGTCGTACGGCGCCAGCCCCAGGTACTCCCAGAAGTTGAACGACAGCCGCACCACGCTGAACTCGAAGGCCTTGTCCACGCCGAGCGTGTCGAAGGTGAAGCCCCACTCCGATTGCGCCGCCAGGAGCGGCGTCAGCTCCGCCCGCCGCGCCAACGCCGCGCGCTGCACCGCCTTCAGGCTGTCACGGCACGCCGCATCCCCCACGTTCGCCAGGAAGCGCGGCACGCGGACATCCTGCAACCCCAGGCTGTGCCGCTCGGCGTAGGGAATCGTCCCCTCCACGTCGTTCGGGTAGAAGTAGCGGTGCAGCAGCGCCGCCGTGCCGCCCCGGAACACGCCCGTGGACAACCAGCGCGCGCCGTAAATCGTCTTGAACACCCGCACCACGCGGTGCGCGTCCGCCGCGGACTGCCAGACATCCAAGAGCGTCCAGTCGCGCGAAGCGGGCGTCGACGTGCCGTAGAAGCGGTGCTCCACCGTCACCTGGTTGCCCTTCAATAAATCCACCGGCTCCGCCGCGATGGGCTCCGCGAAGATTTCAGCGCCCTCCGTGTCGATGACCATGGGCGCCGTCACCGAACGGTGGAACAGCGTCATGCGCTGGAGGAACTTCTCACCCTCCGGATGGCGGTGGTCCGCGGGCTGCTCGAAGTCGAGCGTGAAGAAGCGAAAGTCGTCGATGGATTCGTCACCCCGAATCAAAACACAGGGGGTGCGGGCCCGCCGAAGGACCTCGGGAGAAGTCCTCTGGCGGGCCCCTGGAGCCATCTATGGGGTGGGAGGCTCCTGGCGGCGGTTCATGATGGGGCTGCACGAAGGTGGCACGGCGAAGCCGTTGGCGGCGATGCCCGCGATGTTCGTCGCGTTGGAGCCCAGGCCGAAGGCGGCGAACGCGGTCCACATCCGGCAGACGTCCTCGCCACCGTGCAGGGTGGTGGCGGCGCTGATGATGCCGTCACGCACCTGGGGGAAGGTGGGGTTGCAGGGCGTGCGCTTCAGGCCTTCGGTGAAGTACAGCAGCATGCGCTGGTTGCCCGCGGTGCCGGTGGCTTCATACAGGTTGTCGCTGAAGCCCCACTGCGTCACCAGCACCCAGTACACCTCCCACAGCGCCTGGGCGAACACCGAGCCCACGCCGTGCGGAATGGCCATGCCGTTGCTGCTCTCGAAGGTCCAGGTGTTGATGGTGGAGGACGTGCTGTAGCGCTGCGTGCGCAGGCCCAGGCCGGTGCTGGGCTGGTTCAGCGGGTAGGTGCCGATGCCTCGGCCCTGGGTGCCGGTGTCCGTCGCGCGCGCGGTGTAGACGAGCGCCAGGAAGTCACTGAGGCCCTCGCCGGGCTGCTGTCGGCTGGTCAGACACGTCACGTTGCTGGGGCCGCCAATCAGGCGGTTGGAGAGGCCGTGGCCGTACTCGTGGACGATGATGCCGCTGTCCAAATCACCGTCCTTGTCGGGGTCGGGCGCCGTCCAGAGGTACAACTGCATGCGCGGGCGGTAGCCGTCCGGCGGCGTGAGGAAGTTGGCGTTGTCCGTGCCACCACCGTCCTGCGCCTCGGCGCGCACGTCGTCATCTCCGAGCCCGCCACGGCCGTGGTTGTTGACCTGGAAGTTGCCGGCCAGTTCGTCGAAGCCGTACTGGTACTGCACGTCGTGCAGGAGGTTGTTCCAGTAGAAGAGATTCACGACGGCGGCGGGGTGGTACGTGCTCGGCGCGTGGGTCAGGTCGAGGGCGAAGTCGCACGCCAGCCCCATGCCGCAGTTCGGCTCGCTCGCGGGCGGCATGTCATTGCCATCGCGGTCCTCGTAGGCGTGGACGTTGTTGCCGCGCGGCGTGGTGTACTCGGGGCCCGCGACGCCGTTGGTGTCATGCCATCCGAAGGGCGAGGCCAGCGGGTGCGCGGGGTTCACGACGAGCGCCCGGCCATCCGAGGGCGGTGGCGGCGCGACATGAAGCGGGCTCTCCGCGGACCTCGGGTACACGCGGTACGAATCCCCCGCCACCTGGTCGAAGCGCGTCCACACCTCGCCCGTGCCCGCGTCCACCGTCAGGTCATAGGCATGCTGGGAATCCAACGTGTGCACCTGGAAGCGCCAGACGAGCCGCGATGCCCCACGGCGCAGCGGCAGCACCGCCAGCGACGCGTCGATGGGCTCGCTCGACAGGCCCTCCACCTCCACGCGCGTCCGCCGCGCCACGCCCGGCTGGGCCTCCAGCGCGCGGGGTGGCTCGCGCAGCCGCACGCCCAGGTGCTTCGCCGCGCCCGCCACCGCCTCGGCCGCGCCCAGCTCCGGCTCGCCGCTCGCGAGCGTGGACTCCAGCGCCGGCTGGAAGTCGCTGTGCACCGCCAGCACCCGCCCCTCCCGGTCCACGTTGACCTGGAGCTGCGCGTTGTACACGGGGAGACCCTGGTATCTCTGTCGCAGATACAGATGCGTGGCGCCGCTGACGCGGGAGTAGACGCGGTCGGTCAGCTCCAGGTTCGCCAGGTCGGACTGCTCCAGGCCGAGGACCTCGCGATGGCGCTGGACGAAGTCCAGGCCCACCGCGAGCGCGTCTCCGCTCGCGGGTCCGGAGAGAGCACCCACCAGGTTGACGAGCGAACGCACCCGTCCGTTCGACGCGTCCACCTCCACGCGCAGCTCCGGCACGGCCTGGCGCAGCGCCGCCTCCGCCCGCCGCTGCGTGGACGTGAAGCCGAAGTGCGACCGCGCGTTGTAGGCGAGGCGCGCATCGTGGTGTCGCTCGCCCTGGAACGTCGGCGCCACGGCCAGGGCAAGGGGGGCCAGCAGGCCTCCGATGAGCGCTACCGCGTGGAAGAGGCACCGCCGGGCGTGTCTTGGGGACATGTCGTGCTCCTGCGTCACGGACCGCCCCAGGGATTGGGGCGTCACGCGGAACGAGGACACGTCCTGGCGGCCTGACTCAAAAGGGAGTCACGAGCGACCATCGACTTCCGGTCGCGCGCCGACGCTCAGTCGTCGTGAAGGGTGCTCCACTGGTCATCACGCGTCTCGGGTTTGCCCTTGGGGCGGAGGTGCGCGAAGGACAGGGTCGTCTCCACGGCGAACTCACGCTTCTCCGGCGGCCTGCCCAGG
>NZ_JABXEM010000380.1:0-8127 GCF_013372595.1 Myxococcus sp. AM011 | reverse complement strand
CCATACCCCGGCGCCGCCCCGTCCAGCAGCAGCCCGGCCACGTCTCCCACTCCCAGATATGTCCGCGCCCGCGCCACATCATCCGGCCCCTGCACCCGCAGCGCCTTGATGACCGGCACCCCGTACCCCGAGCAGGCCTCCGGAGGCTCGTCCCCATGAAGCTGCACCGCCGTGAGGCCGCACTCCCGCACCTTCGCCCGGATGTCATCCGGTGAGGCGTTGACGAACACGCCCACCACCGCGCCCAGCGGAGGCCGCGTCCTCGCCAGCGCCGCCGCCGTGGCCACGTCCACGCACCGGGGAGAGCGCGCGTAGAAGTTGAGCCCGAGCGCATCCGCGCCCGCCTCCCACGCGCCTCGCGCATCCTCCAGCCGGGTGACACCACAGACCTTCACCCGCACGCTCACGGTGTCAGGCCTTCCTCGCCGAGCAGCCGCCGCAGCGCCCGTCCAGGCTCCGCGTCGCGCAAGAGCGACTCACCCACCAGCACCGCGTCCGCCCCCGCCTCGCGCGCCGCCACCAGCTCCGTCACGGACTTGAGTCCGCTCTCGGCCACCAGCGCGCGAGCACGGGCACGCAACCGAGGCATCACCCGCAGCGCCGTGCCCACGTCCGTCTTCAGCGTCGCGAGGTCCCGGTTGTTGATGCCCACCAGCTCCGCGCCCGCCGCCAGGGCTCGCTCGGCGTGCGCCTCCGTATGCGCCTCCACCAATGCGGCCACCTTCACCGCGCGCGCCGTGGCCAGCATCTCCCGCAGCTCGCCATCCTCCAGCGCATCCGCGATGAGCAGCACCGCGTCCGCGCCCCACAGCGCGCTCTCCTCCACCTCGCGCGCGGCGACGAGGAAGTCCTTGCGCAGCACCGGCACCGACACCGCCGCTCGCACCGCGACGAGGTCCTCCAGCGCGCCGCCGAAGTCCGGCCCGTCCGTGAGCACACTGATGGCGCTGGCCCCCGCGGCCTCGTAGGCCCGGGCCACCGCCACCACGTCCGCATGGGGAAACGCGCCACCGGAGGGGCTCTTGCGCTTCACCTCCGCGATGACGCTCACCAGTCGCCCCGGTACTCGTCTCAGAAGAGCGTCCGCGAAGTCACGCGGCTCGGGACGCGCGCGCGGCGACAGGGGAGGCCTCTGGGCCAGCTCCCGTCGCTTGCGCGCCATGATGAGGTCCAGCGTCCCCGGCGCGGCCGGAGACGGGGTGCTTCCCGACTGTGCCCCGCTCACGACGCGGCCCCGTGGATGAGCGAAGCCAGCTTGCGCGCAGCGGCCCCCGAGTCGATGGCGTGCTCCGCCTTCCGCACGCCCTCGCGCAGGTCCGACACCTGGCCCACCACCACCAGCGCCGCCGCCGCGTTGAGCAACACCGCCGTGCGCAGCCCGGAGCGCTCGCCGGCCAGCAGCGCGCGCAACCGCTGCGCGTTCTCGTCCGCGTCTCCACCCGCGATGGCCTCGCGAGGCACCACGTCCAGCCCCGCGTCCTGGGGGCTCACGGTGAACACCCGCACCGTGCCGTCCTCGCGCAGCTCCGCCACCTCGGTGGGCGCGCAGGGCGAGATTTCATCCAGCCCGTCGTGGCCATGCACCACCCACGCGCGCCGGCTGCCCAGTCGTCCCAGCACGCGCGCGGTCTGCTCCACGCGCTTGCCGTCGAAGGTGCCCAGCAGTTGATAGCGCGCACCGGCCGGGTTGGTCAGCGGGCCCAGCAGGTTGAACATGCTGTGAAAGCCCATGTCCCGCCGCGCCTGCGCCACGTGCCTCAGCGCGCTGTGATGCGAGGGCGCGAAGAGGAAGCCCACCCCGTGCTCGTCGATGTCGAGCGCCACGCGCTCATGCGGGCGCTCCATGGAGACACCCAGCGCGGCCAGCACGTCCGCGCTGCCACACCGACTGGAGACGGCGCGGTTGCCATGCTTGGCCACCGTCACCCCCGCCCCGGCGGCCACGAAGGCCACCGCGGTGGAGATGTTGAAGGTGTGCGCTCCATCACCCCCGGTGCCGCAGGTGTCGAGCACCACTTCCGCCCGAGGAGACAGCTTCGCCGCGCAGGCCCGCATGGCCTCCGCAGCGCCGAGGATTTCGTCCTCCGTCTCCCCCTTCATCTTGAGCGCCGTCGCAAGCGCCCCCACTTGAGCAGGCGATGCCTCTCCCGCGAGCATCAGGCCCATGACCCGGGCCATCTCCTCGCGGGTGAGGTCGCGCCGGCTCACCACCTTGCCCAGCGCTTCCTTGAGTGTCATCGCCTATCCCAGCGACACGACTTCGCGGCCCATTGCCCGCGCAATCGCTCGCACTTCATTCATGGACTTCTCGAACTCGGGGAAGTCCAACGACTGGGCTCCATCCGACTTCGCGCGCGGCGGGTCCGGGTGCACTTCGACGATGATGCCGTCCGCCCCCACCGCCACCGCCGCCCGCATCATCGCCGGCACCGCCTTGCGCACGCCGATGCCGTGCGAGGGGTCCACGAAGACAGGCAGGTGCGAGAGCGCCTTGAGCATGGGCACCGCGTTCAAGTCCAACGTGTTGCGCGTCATCGTCTCGAACGTGCGGATGCCGCGCTCGCAGAGGATGACCTGGGTGTTGCCTCGGGCGACGATGTACTCGGCCGCCATCAACAGCTCCTTGATGGTGGCGGACATGCCGCGCTTGAGCAGCACCGGCTTGCGGCGCTCGCCCACCGCCTCCAGCAAGCTGAAGTTCTGCATGTTGCGCGCGCCAATCTGCAGGATGTCCGTGGCCTCGTCGACCGCGTCCAGCGTCGCGGTGTCCTTCACCTCGGTGGTGACGAGCAGGCCCGTCTCCTTGCGCGCCTCCATGAGCAGCGCCAGGCCGTCACCCTTGAGGCCCTGGAACTCATAGGGACTGGTGCGCGGCTTGAACGCTCCGCCGCGCAGCATGGTGGCGCCCGCCTTCTTCACCGCGTGCGCGGTGGAGAGAATCTGCTCGCGTGACTCCACCGAGCACGGGCCGGCGATGACGTGGAACGACGCGCCGCCGATGGTGAGGTCACCCACGCGCAGCTGCGTGTCCTCCGGCTTCACCTCGCGGCTGACGAGCTTGAAGGGCTGGGAGATGGAGACGGCGTCCGCGACACCGGGCAGCACTCGGAAGGGTTCTGGCTCCACCGCACCGGGGTTGCCGGTGATGCCGATGGCCGTGCGAGTGCCCCCTGGAATCGCGTGCGGTTGCCAGCCACGACGGCGGATCTCGTCGTTCACACGCTCGATGTCCTGGGCCGTCGCGTCTGGTCGCATCACGATCAACATGGGGATACCCGCCTTCTCTCCGCTATTGGACGCCGGGAAGCCCGGCGCTGTGACTCCTCGACCACCGAGGACTCGCCTTCCAGTTCCGCACAGTGTTCGCTCGCGAGCAACCCGGACGGCGGTGCCACTTGCGGCTCGCGCTCCAGGCGGCTCAGCATGGAGGGGGCCCAGCGTGGATGTGGGAGAGCGCGTGTCGAACCCGGACGTCATCGTCGTGGGCGCGGGACTCTCGGGGCTGGCGTGCGCGCGAGCGCTCGTCCAATCCCGCTTGAAAGTAATGCTCCTGGAAGCCAGCTCGGAACCCGGTGGCCGCGTGCGCACGGACGTGCACGAGGGTTTCCTGCTCGACCGGGGTTTCCAGGTGTACCTCACGGCGTACCCAGAAGGTCAGCGGACGCTGGATATCGCGGCGCTGAAGCTTCGGCGCTTCGAGTCTGGCGCGAAGGTGTGGAGGGGCGGGCGGCTGCACACGGTGGTAGACCCGCTGCGTCAGCCTGTGACGGCGCTGGCACATCTGTTCGATTCGGTCGGCACCTTCTGGGACAAGCTGCGGGTGTTGGAGCTGCGGCAGCAGGCGCGCTCGGGCGAGGAGGTGGACGTGTGGTTGCGTCCCCAGCGCACCTCGCGGCGCTACCTGGATGAGTTGGGCTTCACGGAGGAGATGGTGGAGGGGTTCCTGCGGCCCTTCCTGGCGGGCGTCTTCCTGGACCGCTCGTTGATGACGTCCAGCCGGTTCCTCGAGTTCGTCTTCCGCATGTTCGCCTCGGGTGACGCGGCGGTGCCGGAGCAGGGGATGGGCGCGATTCCCGAGCAGCTCGCCTCGAAGTTGCCTCCGGGCTGTCTGCGCGGGCACACGCCCGTGGCGGAGGTGTGGGGGCACCGGGTGCGGCTCGAAGATGGGGAGATGCTGGGCGCGCAGGCGGTGGTGGTGGCGACGGACCCGCCGGCCGCGGCGCGGTTGCTGCCTGGAATGCCGGTGCCGCTGATGAACGCGGTGACGTGCCTGTACTTCGCCGCGCCCGCGCCGCCAGTGGAGGGGCCGTGGCTGGTGCTCAATGGCGAGGGCCGCGGTGTGGTGAACAACGTGGCGGTGATGAGCGAGGTGTCCCCCGCGTATGCGCCGCGAGGACAGTCGCTGGTGTCCGTGTCCGTGCTGGGTGTGTCCTCGGATGTGGAGGCGCTGCGCGCGCGGGTGTGCGAGGAATTGAAGGCGTGGTTCGGCGCGAGCGTGGCGGAGTGGCGACACCTGAAAACGTACTCGCTGCCGTTCGCTCTGCCCGCGCAGACGGTGGAGGCGCTGGAGCCGCCGCACCGCCCGGTGCGACTGTCACCCGGGCTCTACGTGTGCGGTGACCACCGGGACAGCGCGTCCATTCATGGGGCGCTGGGCTCGGGTCGGCGCGCGGCCGAGGCCGTGCTCACGGACCTGGGGCTGTACTCGTAGCGCGGGAGCTGGTTGCCGAGGGCACCGCACTCGCGAGGTGCGAACGGTGCTCTTGGACCTTGGTTTAGAGAGAGCGGCACTTGGGCTCGGCGCAGCGAGTGCTCAAGCCCCGGGGCAACGAGCGCCGCGCTCGGTCTTGACGAGCGCGGCGTTCAATCAGCGGCTCAGCGAGCGCCCTTCTTGCCCTTGCGCTTCGCCGCCCCGCGAGGAGCCTTGGCCTTCGGCGCCGACCTGCCCGCCGTGGAACGCTTGGCGCTCACGGTGGCGCCGCGTCGCTTGCGGCTGAGCGCTCCCCCAGACCGCTTGCTGGTCGCCTTGGGCTTGCGCCGATTCGCCGCCGCCGCCGCGAGCTCCGCCCGGGGGGCCTTCTTCACGGCGCTCTTGCCCCGCGCCTTCGCACCCACGCGCTTCGTGGCCTGCTTCCCACGCGCCTTGCCGCCACCCGCCTTGCGTCGGGCGTTCTTGCGCGCACGACCCGTCGTCTCCTCACCCGCGCTCGCCGGAGCCTCGCTCACGACGGGCGCGGCGACAGGCGCGGCCTCGACGGGCACGGGCTCACGCACCGCGACCTTCGCCACCTCGACGCTCGCCGCCGCGACAGCCGCCTTCCTCGGGCGCCCCACCTTGCGCAGTGGGCCCGTGGGCGCCAGCCGCTTCGTCCTGGACGTCGGCGCGCCCAGCAGGTCCTCCGTGTCGCTCGCCTCCTCCGTCCACTGCAACGGGAAGGAGTCCGCGGTCAGCGGCCCCGAGGCCAGGAGCAGCGGCGCCGCCAGCTCATCCGCGCCGGAGGCCACGGCCGCCATCGCCGTCACCAGGCTGAGCGTCGTGGGCGCGGCCCCACCCAGCGGATAGAGCGCCACCGAGCCCATGTCGTTCCAGCCCACCACCAGATAGCGGAAGGCATTCGGATGACGCGCGCGCAGCGTGCTCATCACCAGGACGAAGGCGTTGAAGCCCCCGTCATCGAAGCGCACCAGCCACTGGTTGCCGAGCGGCTGACGCACGCGCCGCAGGGGCTTGATGAGTTCGGCTCGGACCACTCCCTGGATGGCGGCGCGCTCCGAGGGGGCCGCCGTCGGAAGGATGTCGCAAGTGAAGACGGCGAAGGAGGTTCGGGACATCCGGCCATCATTCCCTATCACTCACATGGCTGTCTAATGGTGCGGCCCCGATTTGCGCGAAAGGTCGCGGCCGCTGTCCACCAGACGTCGGCGGAACAGGCCCGCCACGGACCTCCAGCCCCGGAAAAGCGGGCGGAGGTCCATGGCCAAGGCCTTCTCAGCTCGCGGCCTGGGTGGTCGCCGCCGAGGCCGGAACCTCGGGCACCGGCGCCTTCGCGGCCTGACCCGCCACCTGCGTCAACAGCGACGTCAGCCGCCGCGCGAAGCGGTTCGGGTCGGAGATGGTGCTGCCCTCGGTGAGCAGCGCCTGGTCATGCAGGAGCTCAATCCACTCGGCCACCTGCGCCTGCGCGGGGTCCTTCTCGTGCACGGACTTCAGGTGCTCGATGACCGGATGCTTGGGATTGATCTCCAGGATGCGCTTCATGCGCGGCGTCCCCTTGCCCCGCTGCTGGAGCAGTCGCTCCAGGTACGCCGGAGAGCCTCCCTCCGGCACCACCAGGCACACCGGCGAGTCCGTGAGCCGGTCCGACACCCGCACCTCACGCACCGAGTCCTGCAGCACGTCCTTCATCCTCGCGGTGAGTCCCTTCAGCCCCTCCGAGCTCTGCTCGTGCTCCTTCTTCTGCTCGTCGGTGGACTGCAGCTTCAGGTCCGCCTGGAGCGCGGACACCAGCGGCTTGCCCTGGAACTCGCGCAGGCCCTGCGCGGCCCACTCGTCCACCGGGTCCGTCATGAAGAGGACCTCGTAGCCGCGCTGCTTCAGCGCCTCCAGATGCGGGCTGTCCTCCACCGCCTTCCGGGACTCGCCGTACATGTAATAGAGCGCCTCCTGGCCCTCCTTCATGCGCGACACGTAGTCCGCCAGCGACGTGAGCCCCTCCTCGCGCGAGCTCTCGTAGCGCAAGAGGCCGCCCAGCTTGTCCTTGTGCTCGGCCTCGGTGGCCAGCCCCTCCTTGAGCACCGTGCCGAAGGCCTTCCAGAACGTCGTGTAGTCCTCGGGCTTGTCCTTGGCCAGCTTCTCCAGGAGGTCCAGCGACTTCTTCACCACGTGCTTGCGGATGGCGCGCACCACCTGCGAGTCCTGGAGCAGCTCGCGCGACACGTTCAGCGGCAGGTCATCCGAGTCGATGACGCCGCGCACGAAGCGCAGCCACTGCGGCACCAGCTCCTCGCAGCGGTCCATGATGAACACGCGCTTGACGAACAGCCGCACCCCGCGCTGCTGCTGCGCGTTCAAGTCGAACGGCGGGTTCTTCGGCACGAAGAGCAGCCCGGTGAACTGCTGGTTGCCGTCCGCCTTGAAGTGCGTCCACGCCAGCGGCACGTCCCAGTCGTGCGTCAGGTGCTTGTAGAACTCCTGATACTGCTCGTCGGTGATTTCGCTCTTCGAGCGCTGCCACAGCGCGCTCGCCTTGTTCACCACCTCCAGCGCCGCTTCCGTCTTCGCGTCGTCCCCCGTCCCGGTGGTCTTCTTCACCTGGAGCTTGATGGGGTGGCCCACGTAGTCGGAGTACTGCGTAATCAGCGAGCGCACCCGCCACTCGTCCAGGAACTCCTTCTGGTCTTCCTTCAGGTGGAGGATGACGGAGGTGCCGCGGGCGGCGCGCTCGGCGGGCTCCACGGTGAAGGAGCCGTGGGCCTCCGAGGACCACTTCCACGCCTGCGAGTCCTTGCCCGCCGCGCGGCTGACGACCTCCACCCGGTCCGCGACGAGGTACGCGCTGTAGAAGCCCACGCCGAACTGGCCGATGAGCTGCACGTCCTTCTGCCCGCGCTGGGTCGCCATCTGGAGGAACTCGCGCGAGCCGGAGTGGGCGATGGTGCCCAGGTTCTTCACCAGCTCGTCATGGGACATGCCGATGCCGGTGTCCTCGATGGTGAGCGTGTTCTTCTCCGCGTCGGGGATGATGCGCAGCTCCAGCTCCGGCGCATCCGACATCAGCTCCGGCTCCGTAATCGCGCGGAAGCGCAGCTTGTCGAGCGCGTCCGAGGCGTTCGACACCAGCTCCCGCAGGAAGATCTCCTTGTGGCTGTAGAGCGAGTTGATGACCAGGCTGAGGAGCTGGTTGATCTCCGCCTGGAAGGCGTGGGTTTCCCGCTGGGGGGGAGCTTCGACGGTCATGGGTACAGGGCCTCCGGGCGCCCGGGTGGGCGGCAAAGCGTCGTCTCCCCATAACCATGGAAAACAGCCTGTCGAGGAGAGGGCGCCCGGGAGCCTGCCTCCGGGCCGGGCCCGTGAAGGCCTGACCCCCGGGTCCCCCCTCGAGTGGGTTACAGGGGAGGGTAGATGGG
>NZ_JABXEM010000037.1:0-54426 GCF_013372595.1 Myxococcus sp. AM011 | reverse complement strand
GCCCGTGATGCGGGATCTCTCCTGTTTTTTTTCAAGCAGAAGACGGCATACGAGGTTACTGCGCGTCTCGTGGGCTCGGAGAGGATCCACCGCGCGAGGTGTATCTCCCCTTCGCGCTGCAGCCCTTGCGGGACATCCGGGTGCTCGTGCGCACGAGCGGAGCTCCGATGGCGCTCGCGCCACACGTGCGTGAGCTGGTGCACGAGCTGGACTCCGTGCAGCCGGTGACGGACGTGCGCACCCTGTCGAGTCTGCGGAGCGAGTCGCTCGCGGCGCCGCGCCTGATGACGTTGCTCCTCGGCTTCTTCGCGGTGCTGGCGTTGGTGCTGACCTGCACGGGATTGACGGGAGTGGTGGCGTTCTCCGTGAGCCAGCGGGTGCGAGAGCTCGGTATCCGTCTGGCGCTCGGAGCCGAGCCCTCCAGTGTGCTGAGCCTGGTGCTGCGTCAGGGCATGAGCCTGGTGCTTGCCGGCCTGCTGATGGGGACGGCCGGCGCACTGGGGCTGTCGTGGCTGATGGAGGGGCTGCTGTTCGGAGTGGAACCCACGGACCCTGTGACTCTCGTGGGAGTGGTGTTGTTGCTGGGCGGTACGGGAGCGGTGGCTTGCCTGCTGCCCGCCTTGCGTGCCGCCCGGACGGACCCGGCCATCGCCCTGCGGAGCACATGATGCCCATGGTGTAGGTGCCCCATGGCCCTGCGGGCGGGATTACGATGCCGGGTCTCGAGGTGCACATGGCATCGGCGGTGCGGCGTGTGGGCATTGTTTGCTACGAGGCTCTGGAGGCCTTGGACCTCGTCGGGCCGCTGGAAGCGTTCTCGAAGGTCCAGACCGACGGACAGCGCCACTATGAGGTGGTGCTGGCGGGCCTTCACCTGGGGGAGTTCCGGTCCGAGTCAGGGCTCGCCTTCAAGCCGCATGTCCTGCTGGAAGAAGCCAAGGGGCTGGACACGCTCATCATTCCAGGAGGCGCGGGACTCCGGAGACCCGAAGTCAGGGCACCGGTGGTCCGTTGGCTCAGGGCTCATGGACATACGCTCAGGCGAGTCGTCTCTGTCTGCACGGGCGTCTACGCACTCGCGGACTCGGGCCTGCTCGACGGTCGGCGGGTGACCACGCATTGGCAGTTCGCGGAGGACGTGGCGGCTCGCTTCCCGAAGGTCCGTGTCGAGCCAGATGCCCTGTTCATCAAGGACGGTGCGTTCTACACGTCCGCGGGAATCACCGCGGGCATCGACCTGGCGCTCGCGTTGATTGAAGAGGACCACGGTCCACGTGCGGCCCTCTCCGTGGCGCGTGAGCTGGTGATGTACCTCAAGCGCCCGGGAGGTCAGGCCCAGTACTCGGAGCCACTGCGCTTCCAGGAGGAGGGCGGTGGGCGCTTCGGAGACCTGACGAGCTGGATGGTGGTCAACCTCGCCGGAGACCTGTCCGTGGAGGTGCTGGCACGCCGTGCGTGTCTGAGTCCACGACACTTCGCCCGGCAGTTCCGGACCGTGTTCGGGCAGACGCCCGCTGCCTATGTGGAACGGCTTCGTCTGGAGGAGGCGCGCCGCAGGCTGGTGGATGGAGATGGCGGCATCGAGCAGGTGGCCCTCTCCGTGGGGTTCCAGAGCGCGGATGTCTTTCGCAGGGCCTTCGAGCGCCGCTTCGGTGTAGCTCCGAGCACCTACCGTCGAGGCTTCGGCACCCCTGCGTTCCTGTCAGTGGAGTGACCGCGAACAGTGCTGTCCGTCGAGGTGGCAATGCCCAGATGGAGCCATCCATCTGGGACATCAAGACATGGTTGAGGCCAGCGCCGTGCGGAGACGTCACTGCATGAAGAGGACGAACGTCTCCCAAGCGCCGACCGCGGGGCGGTCGGCGTTCACCGCGCCCGAGTAACCGCCGCCGCCGCCGTTCTCGGCCACCACGTATTGTCCATTGGAGGCTTGCAGGGCCACGCGGTCTCCGGTCTGGAAGCGGCTCCGCCCTTCGATGTTGACGAGGCGGAAGGACTCCCAGCCCTGGGCGACGGGGCGGTTGGCGTTGACCACACCGCCGCCACCGTTTTCGGCCGTGACGAACTGGCCGTTGAAGGCGCGCAGGTTGATGAGGTCATTGTTGAGCAACTCGCCGCCGTTCAAGTCGACGTAGCCGAAGCTCTCCCAGGTGCTGATGGCCAGACGGTCAGCGCCCACGAACGAGCCGCCGCCGTTCTCCGCGACCAGGAAGTGGCCCGTGGCGGTACGGAAGGCCAGGGTCGCTCCGCTCCGGGGATACATCGCGAGCAGCGCGGTGACATCGCTGCCCGTGAACTCTCCGGTCTCCGACGAGCGGAAGCATGCATTCATGATCGAACCCCCGACCACCGCGTTGGTCGGCGTGCCGGGAATGTGGATGGCACCGACGCCCGCGGTGCCCTCGTTACCGCCAGTGCCGCAGCTGATGGTGCGGTTGTAGTAGTCCGAGTGACGGAAGCCGATGGTGTGGCCGAGCTCGTGCGTGATGACATGCTCGATGACGTCGACGCCGTACTGGCTGAGCAGGCCGCCAATGGTGATGGACCCGAACGGCAGGCCATTGGCAGGGAATCCCGCCACGCCGCCGTTCATGTTCGGGTCGATGTTGGCGTTGATGGTGAAGCTGCAGCCGGTGCTCGGCGTGCGCGCCATCGAGAATCGGAGCGACCGCTCCGAGTAGTTCTGGATGGCCAGGTTGAGGGCCGTGCTGAACACCCCGGTGAAGGCAGCGCCATTGACGCAGATCTTCGTC
This sequence comes from Myxococcus sp. AM011, assembly GCF_013372595.1. NCBI lineage: Bacteria > Pseudomonadati > Myxococcota > Myxococcia > Myxococcales > Myxococcaceae > Myxococcus > Myxococcus sp. AM011. The sequence continues at coordinate 51,673 of NZ_JABXEM010000037.1, read as the reverse complement.
ACGGCCGGGCCGACGAGGTTGGTCGTGCGGTATTGCTCCTCGGAGGTGGGGGCCTCCAGCATCTCGCGAGAGGCCTCCAGGCTGACCTCCGCGTCCCTGCCGACATAGACGGTCTCTCCCACGACCTGGATGTCATTGGCCGGGAAACCGGCCTGTATCAGGTTGTCGACAATCTCCTGTGTCTGTGCGGGCTGCTCTCCGCAGCCGACGACCAATGCGCTGCTCGCGACGAATGCGAGAATGAAGCCCTTCAAGGTCCTGGGGGTGTGGTTCACAGACAATCCGGTCGTGAAGGCTGGGCGGATGAGACATCGCCTGCTCGAGCCTTCTCGCGAGCAGGTTGGCCACTGCCCTATCGACCTTCATGTTCAGCGGCGACGAATTCGCGGGTGCTCCGCGCCCGTGTGTCGTCTGGAACTTCACGGCGTCATCGCGGGACGCAATTGTGTTCCTCAAAGACACACTGTCGTTGTCGCGGCGCGCGGCTCGTGGGTTGTCGGCGCCTGCGGGCTCACGGTGCGGGAGGAGAGAGCGCCCGGAATCCCTCCGCGAGCGCGAGGCCGATGTTGCCCATCAGGTCCTGTCGCGCGTTGACTACATAGAGATGGGGCGTCAGCGCCCACACCTCTCGGACGATGCGGCGCGGAGGGGGAGGGGGCTGAGTGCTCAGCTCCGCCTGGAGCAGCGGCAACACCTTGTCGGACAGCCGCAGTGCCGTATCCATCACGAAGACCGCCACGTGCGGACGCAGCGCACGCACGCGCCGGAAGAAGGCTCCTACTTCATCTGGCGCAAGGTGCTTGGGTGGCGAGGACTTCATCTCCAGATAGACGAGCCGTCCCTCCGCCGCGCCCACGACGTCCAGGTCTCCGCCGACGTCGGGCGCGTGGAACTTCACGCCCGCAGCCACGTCGAAGCCGAACCGGCCTCGCAGCTCGTGCGCGACGTACCACTCCAGCGTGCCGCCGAAGCTCGCGGCTGGGTACACGAGTTGGTATCGGCCATCCGCCTCGCGCGTGGCCAGGTCCAGGGACACCAGGTCCTCGGCGAAGGCGGTGGCGCCGGCCTCCTCCAGATATCGCGTGGCCTCCACGGGCGTGAAGCTGCCGTGTCGCAGGATGGCGCCGCGCAGGAAGAGGCGGAACGCATAGTGGCCCAATCGCTCCACGAGCCGCTCCGCCCGCGCGCCGCTCACGTCAGCGGGGAAGGGCAGGTCCAGCGGCGCGACGGTGGCCTGGAACCCCCGGCGCGCCAGCATCGCGAGGGGCTCGTTGCCGGGTGCCAACAACAGGCGCGGCGTGGGCGATGCGCTGGCCTCGCCCAGCTCCAGCTCACGCGCCGTGGGAAGGTCCTCCTCGGGGGGCGGCTGCTCCGTCATGGCCTCACCCTAACCCGGGGCGCGACAACGTGCGCCACTTGGGGCAGGACGTCAGACGATTCGCGTGCTCCATCGAATGACACCACCTCGACCATGTCGCATGCTCCGCGCACGACCTTCGAGTTATCGCGCGACGTTCCATGGTTCGCCCAGGTCGACCCTCGGCTCACGCTGAAAGGAGAGGTCGACGCTTACGAGCTGTCGCGCAACGCTCCGTCGTCCAACACGGAGCGATGCCTGGCTCACGATGAAAGAGGAGGTCGACGCTCACTGCACGTAGACAGGGCAGTAGCGCAGGAACTCCGTCACGGGAGGCTGGCAGAGCTGGAGGATGCGCGAGTCGTCACCGAAGCTCTTGCTGCGTGCCTGGAGGTAGCAAGCCGCTGGGTCATCGTCGTTCGTCGCGAACTGACAGAGCTGGAGCGCCTGTGCCTGGGTCAATGAGCCCTCGTCCTGGACGCGCAGGAAGCACTTCGCGGGAGCATTGGAGCGGGCGCCGCGACAGAGCTGGGTGGCCACGTAATCGTCGCTGAGGCCTCCCTGGCTGGCGGCCGAGTAGCAGGAGACCTGGGGGGCGAGCGCCACCTCGCCGTCATCGTCGTCCTGCGCGAGCCCGCTTGCCGGAGCGACGAGCAGGAGCAACGCACCCAACCCTCCCGTGCTGGCGAGCGACAGGCACGACCGGAACCTCAAGCTGGATGATTTCATCGCGGGCCTCGTCCGGAGAATCTAGGACTCCGTCCGCCCACGGGACTCGCGGCCCGTGCAGTCGCCCCCCGTCGGGACAGGCGGGAAGGCGCCACCCGGGCCTCGTGCCGCCTACCGCACGGAAGAAAACGCACACCCGCTGAAACCGTCTGTCCCCTGGCCTGCCCAGGATGACCGAGCGCCTTGTACAGTGCCCGGCGCGCAGGGCAGCGGAGGGGACATGGCCAACGTGGCATCCAGCCTGGGCTCGGAGTGGCGGGCATGGCTGGCGGAGAACGTGGTGCGAGGCGTGTCCTCGGCGCGACTCGTCGACACGCTGGTGTCGGCGGGCATGCCGCTCGCGAACGCTCACGCGGAAATCGAAGCCACCCGTGCGCACCCGGCCGTGGCGGCGGGTCTCCGTCGCATGGGTCCCCACGAGGACATGCTCTCGCTGCTCGACACCCGCGTCGCGCTGCACCGTCACTCCGGACGCCACCAGCGCCTGGAGCGCCAGGAACACCTGGCCGTGCCCACGCTGATGGAGCGCTACTACCTGGCGCACGAGCCCGTGCTGCTCGCGGGCTTCATGCGGGACTGGCCTCTCATGGCGAACTGGCGGCCAGAGGCGCTCTCACGTCGCTACGGAGACGTGGAGGTGGAGGTCATGGCGGGCAGGGAGTCCCGCGCGGACCACGACGTGGAGCCGGATGCCTGTCGCGCGGTGATGCGCCTGGGCGAGTTCCTCCGCAGGCTGGAGGAGGGCGGCCCCACCAATGACCTCTATCTCACGGCCCGCAACTTCGCCCTGGAGCGAGAGGAGCTGCGCGGGCTGCTCGACGACGTGCGCTATCCACCGGGCCTGTTGCGCGCTTCGGCGCGGGCCGGCGCCGTGAAGCTCTGGGTGGGTCCCGCGGGCACGCGGACGGAGCTGCATCACGACCTGGGCACCGTCCTCTTCGGACAGGTCTTCGGCCGCAAGCGCTTCCGACTCATCCCCTCGTTCCACACCCACCACGTCTACAGCCACCTCGAGGTGTGGAGCCAGGTCGACGCCGACCGTCCCGACCTCACGCGCTTCCCCGCATACCGCGAGGCGGACGTCCTCGAAGTCATCGTCGAGCCCGGAGACATGCTGCTGATTCCCGCGGGGTGGTGGCACTGGGTGCACGCGCTCGACGTCAGCGTGTCCGTCACCTTCCAGGAGTTCGACGTCCCGGAGGGCAATACGTGGTGGAAGCTGGGATGATGCCCATGCTCCGCGCCGTCATTTCTCCAGCGGCGGCGTGGTGGGCGGCGGGGTGGGAACGGCGCGCTCCTCGGGCGGCGCGGAATGACCTCCCGGGTTGGGGACGATGCGCGGCGCTATCCGCGTGGCCGGGTTGGGTGGCGGGTTCGGGACGATTTTTGGAGCAGGATCCTTTGAAGTCGTCATGCGGTCCCCAATGCAACGGTGTGGCCTACCCGAGTGGTATATCGCACCGCGCGAACCATGACTCCTGACGAGCGCGAGAGCCTGCCGCCCCCGGTGCGTTCCTGGCTCGCTGAAAACTTGACCGCGGGCGTGGACCCCTCACGGCTCGTCCAGGCGCTCCAGGCCCGTGGCCTGTCCGAACCACAGGCGCGTGAAGCGGTGGACGCCGTGGCCTCGCACCCCGCGGTGCGTCACGGCCAACAGGCCCATTTCCGGCGCCGGGAGCTGGAGGGGCTGCTGGAGACGCGGGCCCGACTCCATGCCCAGCGCCACCCTGGCACCCCTCCAGTCGGCGTGGAGCGACAACGCCACCTGGCCCCCAAGGACTTCTTCGAGCGCTATTACGTCACCAACCAGCCCGTCATCCTGGAGGGATTGCTGGACGACTGGCCGGCGCTGACGCGCTGGAGTCCGGAGTGGCTGGCCGAGCGCTTCGGTGACGAGGAGGTGGAGGTCATGGCGGGCCGCGACGCGGAGCCGGACCCGGACTTCCATGCGGAGCGCCTGCGCCGGACGCTGCCCCTGCGCGAGCTGGTGTCCCACGTGCGCGACACGGGTGTGTCGGACGACGTGTACCTGGTGGCACGCAACAGCCTGTTGCTGCGCGCCGCGTTCCGTCCGTTGCTCGACGACCTGACTCCACCTAGGGGCTTCATCCATCCGGACCTGAGCGCCCCGGACAGCGTGCACCTGTGGTTCGGCCCCGCGGGGACGGTGTCGAACCTCCACCACGACCACCTCAACGTCCTCTTCTGCCAGGTGCTGGGCCGCAAGCGCTTCTGGTTGGCGCCGCCCTGCGAGACGCCTCGGCTCTACAACGACAGGGGCCTCTACAGCGCGGTGGACATCCTCGCGCCGGACCTGGGCCGCTTCCCGGACTTCGCGCGCGTCACGCTGCACTCCTGCGTGGTGGGGCCGGGTGACGCGCTGCTGATTCCGGTGGGGTGGTGGCACGCGGTGCAGGCGCTCGACGTGAGCCTGTCGGTGACGTTCGTCAGCTTCGACCGGCCGGAGCGCAACGTGGAGTGGCGCGACTATTGGATTGGCCCCAGGCCAGAGAAGGTCCACCGATGACGGATGCGGACACGCGCGCTCCTGGAGCGCGAACGACGGGCTCGCTGGCGCCGGAGTGGCGGCGCTGGGTGGTGGAGAACCTGCTGCGCGGCGCGGAGCATGACGACCTCGTGGCTGTCCTGGAGCGCTCGGGCGTCGACGCGTCGCTCGCTCGCGCGGCCGTGCGGGCCGAGGCCGAGGACCCCTGCTACCTGGGCGCCGCGCGCGCCGTCGCGATGCAGCGCAAGCTGGAGGGGCTGCTGGACCTCTACGCCGACCTCCATCGCCAGTCGGCGGGCCCGACGCACGTCGCACGCCACGACGCCTTGTCGCCCGAGGACTTCTTCGAGCGCTACTACTTCCAGAACCTCCCCGTGCTGGCCCCTGCCACGGTGCTCATGGACGCGGTCTCGGAGGACATGGGTTCGCGGCTGGCCACGCTCGCGAGCGGAGCCAACGCCACGAGCGAGGCACCCGGCGCCTTCGTCGTGCCTCCGGGCTCCAGCGAGCTGTCGCGCATCTCGGTGATTGCGCCCCCGGGCCTGGTGACGGCGGAGGCCCCCGCGGGCCTGTGGTGGGACGAGCCGGGCGCGGAGGTGCCCCTGCGGCCCTCGCGCCGCAACACCCTGGTGTGTCAGGTGCGAGGGCACCGCGGGCTCCAACTCGTGCCCGCCCATGCGTTGCATCGCGTGCTGGGCGCCACCTCGGTGCCGGACGGCGTGCCGCGCCTGGAGGTGGAGCTGTCGCCCGGTGAGCTGCTGCTGCTTCCCGTGGGGTGGTGGTTCTCGCATCGCTCGCCAGAGGGCGGCGCAGCGATTGTCTTCGAGTCCTTCGCCGCGCCCGAGCCCAACGTGTCGTGGACACCCCGGCCGGAGTCCCGCGAGCCTACGCCTCCTCCTCGCTCTCCAATCGACTGAGGAGTTGTCGGGCCAGCTCCCGCAGCGCGGGAGCGGAGGGCTCGCGCTCCAGTCGCACCAGGTCCTCTCGGATGAGGGCGAGCCGTCCCGCCTGCGCGAGAATCTTCAGCGCTCGCGACTGCACCAGCTCCTCGGGGGGCATGGAGTGGGGGACGGGCGGTTGTCCTCTCAAGGGGACACGGCCTCGCTGCGCCAGCAGCTCCACCAGCACTCCCACGTCGGCGTCCTCCAGGGGGCCGACCTCCATCTGCTCCAGGGCCCCCATCAGCTCCCCCCAGGCGAAGCCGCGGGACGGAGGTTTTCGCTCCGCCACCATCCGCCTGAGCTGTTCGCGTGTCGTCGGCATGACAACTCCTAGCGTGTCCACATGATGTCTATCTCCGGGACCTGCTCCGTCCCGACGGTGATGCCGAACTCGTTGCGCCCCAGGTCCACCTCCCAGAGTCTTCCGTTCGCGCGCAGCGTCCCCATGAGGAAGGGCAGCGTCGGATGCAGGTAGCGGCGTCGGAAGGAGGACTCCGCGCCCAGTCTGACGGGGCGGCCATCCGCCGAGGGCAGCGGCATGTCCAGCTCCACCGCCTCTGTCCGGAAGCAGGCGTCGTAGAGATACAGCCGCCCTGAATCCTCCAGGAAGTTGAGGCAATGGCCGTCGTCCCAGCCAGCCATGAAGACATACCGGGACTCCACGCGGCCCAGCAGCTCCACGGGTTCGTCCGGCGCGAAGGGATAGCGCACGCAGTCATGGAAGCGCCCCTGCAGGCGCGTCAGGCGGCTGGGCTCGAGCTGGTTGATGCCCGGCGCCACCGCCACCATCGCCTCCCAGCGCACCTCGTCCGTGCGCGGGTCGTCCTTGGGCACCAGGTGCAGCGTGCGGCCCTCCAGCGTCACGCCCTGACAGTTGGCCAGCTGCTGGAAGAGCTGATACCAGCCGCCGCACATGCCGCCGCCCACCGTCAGCATGTGGCGCACCGTCCACGCGGGCACGCCGTAGCGAAGCCCCGTCTCCGGCAGGCCTCGCAGCAGCGCGTCGCAGATGTCCTTGCGCGACTCCAGCCCCGCGCACCAGCGGGAGGACCAGCGCACCAGCGGCACATAGGCCCCGGAGGGCGGCGCACCCGCGCCTCCTTCGCGCATGGGCGCGCCGGTGGTGAACAGCTCATGTCGGCTGTTGCCCAGGAAGAGCTGGCGCGCGCTGCCGTCCGCGTCCGTCCACTCGGCCACCCACTGGAGCTCCAGCGAGTGCGTGCCGATGTGGTTGGGCAGCGGCCGGTTGAAGGGCACCGGCTCCGCGAGCGTGCTCCAGCCCGCCGTGCGCTCCAGCGTCACCGGGTGCGGCCCGAGCCAGCGGATGGGCGTGTCCGGGCCATGGGCCGGGGACAGAGAGCGGCCGAAGGCGCTCAGCTCGAACGACGCGGGGACGAAGTGGTTCGCGAGCAGGGAGACCTGGACGGAGGGCCGCGCGCCGCGCACGTAGGCGATGGGCTCGGCGCGGTGGTCCCGAATCCACTCCGGCTGTTCTCCCAATCGGGTGTCGGTGATGGGGCTCCACAAGGCAACCGTGCCGCTGTCCGCGTCTCCTCGGTCGAAGTGCAGGCTGTAGATGGCCAGCGGTTCCGCGATGTGCATGTCCACCCCCCCCTTGCCCGTGCCGGAGGGGCACGGACACTGCGTCACGGCCTCCGGCGACACCCCCACGGGCCGCCGGTGGTCCTACTCATACAACAAGACGCGCGTCACCCACGGCGCGCCCTTCACCTCGCGCAGCCAGCGCAGCCGCTCCGCGCGCAATGCCACCGCCGGTGTCGCCCCCGCGTGGATGCGCTCCCGGACGCCCTGGAAGAAGCGGCCCGCCGAGTCCGGGATATCCACCGTCGCCGCGAACACCGCGCGTGCCCCCGCGCCGACGAAGGCCTGGGGCAGTGATGACGTCTGATGCAACAGGGGCGGCAGCCGCGCCGCGCTGCAAGCGCCCAGCAGCACCACCGGCGAACCCTCCAGGCGCACCTGCTTCAGCGCCTCCGAGGTCAACGCGTAGCGCCCGTCATATTCGGGAGCCAGGGCGATGACGGGGGCTTCGGACAGGCTGCGGTCCACCACTCCGTGCGCGTGGAACTCGATGTCGGTGGCCCGCGCCATCGCCTCCAGCACGCGCGAGGGCGTGGCCTGCGCGCCGGACAGCTCCATCGACTGGCCGATGGGCGCGGGCGTGGACTCCCACGAGGACAGTCGCGCCAGCCCCAGTCCCGAGGGCGTCTCCACGTTGGCCACCACCAGGTGCAAGGGCGGGGGCGGCTTCTTCTTCGGCTCCGCCGCGACGCCCGTGGCCACGCGGTAGCTCCACGCCATCTCCGGCGGGAGCAGTCCGGCCCGGCTGTCCAGCGGAGGCGCCGCGAGCACGTCCACCCGAGGGCACGTGCGCAACAGCGTCAAGAGCTTCTCCGGCACCAGCCCGGACAGGTCTTCTCCCAGCGGCTCCTTGCGGGAGGCGTCATGGTGACCGAGCACCTGGCCCCGGGGCCCGAGCGCGACCACCACGGTGCGCTCGGCTTCCGTCGCGGCGATGAGCGCGCACTGCTTGGGACTGGTGACGCCCAGGTGCCTGGCCACGACGCCCGGTACCTCGGAGAATGCGCCCGCCTCGCCAGCCGTGACGGCCATCGTCTGGTAGGCCACCGCCACCGCGTCGCGCGCGTCCGCGTCCGTCGCCAGCAACGGCGCGGCCTGCTTGATGAGGGCGGCGAGCCGCTCATTGCCCTGCTTCCGGTCCTTCAGCAGCTCGAAGCGCGCCCGCACCAGTTGGGCGAGCATGCGGCGACCGGGAGTCTCCCGTTTCGCCTCGGCCCGGGCCAGCTCCGCGCTGATCTGCGCCGCGTCCTCGGGCCGAGGGTCCATCCGCATCAGGTCGGTGAGGGTCCAGGCGCCGATGAGGTCCACGGACGTGGCGCACTCCTGCGCGAGCACCATGGCGCGGCGGGCCTCCTTGGGCCTCAGCCGCATCAGCTCCAGGGACGCCAGGTTGCGGTGGACGTAGTTCTTCACGCCGCAGGAGTCCGGATCTCTCGCCAGATACTCCAACAGGTATGCGCGCGCGGAGGCCACGCGGAACTGGAAGCGGGCCGCCTGGGCGAGCGCGCGCAGGGCCGCGGACTCCAGCCCCCACTCGCCCATCGCCTGGGCTTCGCGCCAGCTCGCCAGGGCCGTCTCCTCGGCTTCCGACAGCCGGTTGGCGGACGTGGCGCTGTGGCTCATCTTGCGCAGCAGGTCCGAGCAACGCGGGCGCAGCCGCTTCTCGCGACAGAACGTCAGCGCGGCCTTGAGGCGCTGGTCCGCCCGCCACGACTCGCCCGCGAAGCCCTCCTGCCGCGCGAGCTCGTCCTGCACCAGCAGGTGGATCCACGGGTCATCCCACTCGCGGGCCAGCTTCTCCAGCTCCTCGGGCGGGCTCTGGGCCTCCGGCGACAGCAGGCGCGCGCCGAGCAGCAGGTCCTGTTCACCCGCGCCGCGCAGGCGGGTGAGGAACTCCGCCGAGGCGGGCTGGCGCTCGCGCACGAGTCGCGCGTACTCGGCGGCCAGTGGCGCGCGGCGCGTGAAGTCCCGTGTGGCCACGGCGCGCGTGTGGTCCGCCAGGGCGGTGCCACCGTGGATGCGGTCCAACAGCTCCGCGAGAGGCAGGAGCGCCAGCACCCGGGCGGACGTGGGCGCGGTGCGCACGGCGTCGTAGAAGAGGCCGCGAGAGATGCCGGGATGCTGGCGGGCCTCTTCCAGCGGAATGGGGAGCGTGGGGTCCTGGGCCAGCTTCGTGAGCGCGGCCAGCGTGCGCTTCCAGGACGTGTCCCGCTGACTCACGGACGCCCGCAGCGAGGCGGCGTGCTCACGGGCCTCCGTGCTCCAGCCGGGCTCACCCAGGGCGGCGACCTGGTCGAAGACGGAGGCCGCGAGCAGGTGCAGCCCCATCTCCCGCAGCACGAGCGCCCGGTTCCACAAGGCCTGCGGATGACGGGGCGAGGTCTCCAGGATTCCGTCGAGCGAGGTGAGCGCCTCGTCATGGCGCTTGAGCAGGAAGGCGGCGACGGCCTGGTCGTTGTCGCGATTGAGCGACGGCGGCGCGTGCGCGAGGTGCGCGAGGCCTTGCTGTGGATCTCCATGAAGGAGGTAGGACGCGGCGATGCCCGCGCGGTCTCCGCTCTCCTCCAGTCGGGCCAGCTCCCTCAGGGGCACGGCGATGGAGGGACGCTCCTCGCGGGGCCGGACATAGGGGCGGTGCACATCCGCGGCGGGGACGCTGAGTCGGGGCTCCAGCGGACGGGTGCGGGTGTCGGTGAGCCACAGCAACTCGTCGCGACGGTCTGTCAGCGGCCCGGAGCGAGCGATGAGGAGGGCGGGGAAGACCAGCAGGGGCAGCAAATGCCACGCACGCAGGCGCGGGGCGCGTCGCCCGCGAGTGGACTTCCCTGGTGCATCCAGCTCTGCCGCCATTCGCTGGACCCTCCCCGTCGCTCCACGTCCCATGGCGTGGAGCCGTCACTGAGACTCCGAGTCTTAAGCCATAACGTATGAGGGGAACAAATCGTGGCGGAAATCGTGTCAGTGAAATGCGCGCCGGGTTGGAGTTGACGGCCTGAGTCAAGACGACCCGGGTGTGCGTTGGCGAAGCCCGAGGGGCCTCCCGGAGCTAGGGTGACGCCATGTTCATCGTCATCCTCGGCGGTGGTGTGTCGGGCCTGTCGTGCGGCATCCGGTTGCTGGAGGCCGGGCACTCGGTGGAGGTGTGGGCGCGAGAGCTGACCCCGCACACGACGTCGGATGTCGCCGCGGCCGTCTGGTATCCCTACCGGGCGTGGCCGCAGGAGCGCGTCAATGCGTGGGCGAAGCGGACATATACCGTGCTGGAGTCGCTCTCGCGCGAGCAGCCCTCCGCGGGCATCCTGAGCGTCCCCGGCGTGGAGGTGTTCCGGCGTCACGTCGAGGACCCGTGGTGGCGCGACAGCGTGCCGGACTTCCGTCGGGCGCGCGCGGATGAGCTGCCGCCGGGTGTGTTGGAGGGTTATCACTTCACCGCGCCTGTCATCGAGATGCCGCGCTACCTGCCGTTCCTCATGGGGCGCCTGCGCGAGCTGGGGGGCCACGTCGTCCAGCGAGAGGTGCGCTCGCTGGAGGAGGCATGGGCGCGCGCGTCCCTCGTGGTGAACTGTACGGGCCTGGGGGCGCGCGAACTCGTGGGTGACGAGACGCTGTTTCCGGTGCGGGGTGAGGTGCTGCGGGTGACGCCGCCTCCCACGGACCGCTTCATCTTCGACGACGAGTGCGAGCACGGCATCGCCTACGTCATTCCCCGCGCCCACGACTGCATCCTCGGCGGCACGGTGGAGGAGGGGAATGCGTCACTCGTCCCCGACGCGGAGGCGGCCCGGGGCATCCTGGAGCGCAACGCTCCGCTCCTGCCTCCGGGCGCGCCGCTGAACGTCGTGGAGCACAAGGTGGGGCTGCGCCCCGGCCGTCCCACCGTGCGACTGGAGGCGGAGGTCTTCGGGGAGCGCGTCGTGGTGCATGACTACGGCCACGGCGGCGCGGGTGTGACGCTGTCGTGGGGGTGCGCGGAGGAGGTCGTCGAGCTCGTCTCCGCGCACGCCCGCTGAAGTCATGCCCTCGCGCGGAGCACCTGTCCGAAGCCGCGCTCCTGGCCCAGGGCCGGTGACACCGCGCCTTCCGTCACCGCCTCGCGTCCGGAGATGAGCACCGCCTTCACCGCGGCGTCATTGCGGCGCACCAGCCGGACGAAGCCGCCGAAGTTCTCCATGGGCGCCTCCGCGATTTCGTCGAGCTTCGCGTCCAGGCCCTCGGGGTTGATGACGACGAGGTCCGCGCGGCTGCCCTCCGCGAGCACGCCCGCGTCCAGACCGAACCACTCGCCAATCTCGCCGGTGAGCCGGTGCACCGCGCGCTCCACCGTCATGAAGGGCTCGCCGCGCTTCTGGGCCTCGCGCACCAGCCGCAAGAGGCGCAGCGGGAAGTTGTAGTGCGCCATGTTGCGCAGGTGCGCTCCCGCGTCGGAGAAGCCGACGAGGATGTCCGGGTGCTGGCAGATGAACTCCAGCTCCTCGCGCCTGTCGTTGGCCATGACGGTGTACCAGCGCAGCGCGTCCCCATGCGTGGCCACCAGGTCCAGGAACACGTCCACCGCGTCGCGGCCCTGCTCCTGGGCCACCTGCGCGAAGGACTTGTCCACCATGCTGGCGTCCGGGCACGCGAGGATGCGCGACTGGTTGAAGTCGCGGTGGAAGGCGCGCGGCAGGAAGCGGTTGGTCCACTGGCTCCGGAAGCGCGAGCGATACTCCGGGTCCTTCAAGAGCCCCGCGCGCGAGGCCGCGTCCTGAAGGTGCAGGGCCGCCGCGCCCGCGCCGAACTCCTCGAAGACGACCAGGTCGATGCCGTCCGCCCACAAGTCGAACACCTCCGGCAGGGCCTGCCAGCGGAAGTTCGCGCCGAACAGCGTGTTGGCCGCGCGCGACAGGACTCCGATGAGCCGGTGGATGCCCCGGCTGGCGCGCGGGTCCATCATCGAGATGACCGTCGTCTTCAGCGTCTTGCGGAACAGGCCCATGCTCTCCAGCAGGAACAGCACCACGTTCACCTTGGTGCTGATGTTGGGCACGCCCTGGAAGACGCGGCCCCGCTCGCGCAGCAGCTTCGTCAGTCGGCGGTACTCGCTCCAGCGCGCGTAGGTGGAGGGCAGGGGCCTGCTGCGGACATCGCGCGAGCCGCCCATCTTGTCCCACTTGAGCGTCATGATGGACATGCCCAGGTAGCCCAGGTCCAAGCCCTCGGTGACCATCGCCTCCATGCGGCGCAGCTCGTCCTCGGTGGGACGCAGCCCCGGCTCCAGGCTGCGATGCAGGCCCATGGCGTGCGCACGCAGCGCGGAGTGTCCCAGCATGGACGCGACGTTGGGTCCCAGCGGGAGCGTCTCCAGGTGTTCCAGGTAGCCGCCCAGCGTGTCCCACGTCTTTCGCTCCTCCAGGAGCGTGCGGACGGCGTCGTAGGGGATGGCCTCCACGCGGCAGAACATGTCCGCCAGGTCCTCGGGCTTTCCCACCGCGAGGCTGAGCGAGCAGCTCCCCACCACCACGGTGGTGACGCCGTGGCGCACCGACTCGGAGAGCGATGGAGCCAGCTCCACCTCGGCGTCGTAGTGGGTGTGCAGGTCGATGAAGCCGGGCGTCACCCAGTGGCCGGCGGCGTCGATGACGCGCGTGTTCGGCCCGCGCTCAATCGGCCCTTCCGTGAGGGCGGCGACCGTGCCTCCGCGGATGCCCACGTTCAGCTTGCGCGGTGCGTTGCCCAGACCATCGAATACGAGTCCGTTCTCGACGATGAGGTCCATGCGCCGAGCCTAGGCCCGTCGTTCTGTCCACTTCCACCCGGAAGCCTCCGACACGAGGGCCACCGGACAGTCGGGCGCGGTGCGTCATTTCGAGACGGGCGCTCCCGCGACGAGAGGAGGGGCGCCTGCTCGCAGGGCCGCTCTCACGTGCTCCCATGCCTACCTTGGCGTCCTGACCACACGCACGCGACACGAGCGCGGGAGGCGAGAGATGGCACGGACACGCTGGCAGTGGCTCACGCTTGTGGGCCTGGGGACGTCACTGGTGGCCTTCACGGGCTGCGATGACACGAAGGTGCGCGACAACTCCCGTGAGGTCGGCCGCGAGGTGGGGAACGCGGCGAGGGAGGTGCGCGACGGCACGCGCGAGGCGGCGAAGGACATGAAGACCGCCGCGGAGGAGGCCTCGCAAGGTTTCAAGGAAGGCATTGGCGGTTCGGGCGCGGCGAGCGACGCGGCCACGCCGGTGCCGAACCACGCGGAAGAGGACCGGGAACGTTCGGTGGATGACCGCGATGTGCCGGGTGAAGCACCTCCGCGCTGAGGTCGGGGCGGCCCTCCTGGCGCGGTGACTCGACGCGGTGCCAGGATGGTGCGCGCGGCCATGCAGCGGCTGGCGGGGGCCCCATGAGCGAGCTGGAGCTGGACAAGGTGTATCGCCGGGGTGAGGAGTCCTCCGGCGTGCGGCGCATCCAGGAGTGGCTGTCCCTGAATGGCTTCGCGGTCGCCGTCGACGGTGAATTCGGCGCCGCCACGGAGGCGGCCCTCAAGCGCTTCCAGGCGCGCGCGGGGCTGCCCGTCTCCGGTGTCGCCGATGCCGCGACTTTCGAACGTCTGGTGTCACCGCTGCGCGCCGCGCTCACCGGAGTTCCCGTGTCGGGCCGCTCCCTGGGCTCGCTGACGGTGGCGTACGCGGCGCAGCACCTGCGTCAGCTCCCCCGGGAAGTCGGTGGACGCAACCGCGGGCCGTGGGTGCGGCTGTACCTGGATGGCAATGAGGGCTCGTCCTGGTGCTGGTCCGCCGGCTTCGCGACGTACTGTCTCCATCAAGCGGCGAGGACGCTGGGCGTGCCCATGCCGCTGGAGCGGACCTTCTCCAGTGACCTGCTGGCGGCGCAGGGGCGCGCGCGGGCGAGCTTCCTCTCCACGATGAGCGCGCCGCCGGACCGCACGCGCATCCGCCCGGGCAGCCTCTTCCTGCGGCGGCGCACGCCCGGAGACTGGGCCCACGCGGGCATCGTCACCGAGGTGGATGAAGAGACGTTCCAGACCATCGAAGCCAACACCAACGACGACGGCGCGCACGAAGGCTACGAGGTCTGCGCGCGCACCCGGGGCTTCAAGAACGTGGACTTCGTCCTCTTGTAACGCCGCCGCGCCTCACGTGGGCTTGCCAGGCGTCGGCTTGCCGTCGCGAGTCTTCGCTGGCTTCAGCGTGTAGTGCGCCAGGACGGGCTGATGGTCCGAGGACTCGGTGCTCCGGTCCACCTCGAAGAGGACGGGCTCCAGCTCCGGGCTGGCATAGAGGTTGTCGAAGCGCTTGCCCGTGGCGGGCACGACGCCCGCCGCGTCCGGCAGCGAGGTGAGCGTGGCGCTGTCGGCGATGTCCTGGAGCCGCAGCCAGTGCTCACTCCCGCGCGGCACCTTCCCCGAGCGCAGCTCCGCGCACGCCTGCTTCGGCGTCATCATCGCCCCCTCTGCGAGGCGCACGCGCGCCACGGCGGCGTGGGCGATGGTCTCTGGCAGGCCCTGCTCCATCACGTGCAATTCGTGGCGCAGCCGAGGGTCCGCGATGTTGCCCACGCCCTTGTCGCCGACACTCGCGTGAGGCTCGCCGTAGCGCACGGCGTACTCCTCCACCGTGTCCGTGTCGTCGTACGTGATCAGGTGGGCCATCAGCCAGGAGCCCCCGCGCTTGATGGCGGTGTTGGCGTTGAAGTCACCCAGCGCCACGGCGTGGGGGACCTCCCGGTGGCGCAGCAGCGAGTTGAGCTGCCGCATGTTGTGCGCGTTGATGGCGGAGTCCCCCAGCGTGTGGTGCACGTTGTAGAGGACGACGGGCAGTCCGCCGACCTCCAGGCGGACGTACAGCGCGCCCCGGTCCTCCGGCAGCTCGCAGACGTCCCCACCCCGGCGCTGGATGGCGGCGGCGCGCTCCGCGTCGGAGAGGGAGTAGGTGAAGTGGGCCGCGTCCACCAGCGGATGTCGCGTGAGGAACGCCTTGCCGTTGATGAGGCGCGCGCCGTTGCCTCCGTCATGGCCGAAGTACGCCAGGTGGAAGCCATAGCGTGCCGACAGCAACACGGAGATGGGGACGTTGGCCTCCTGCAGCCCGATGACGTCCGGCATGCGGCCTTCTGCCTCCAGCCCGTCGAAGTACGCCAGCAGCGCCGCGCGACGCTCGCCTCCGAGCAGGATGTTGTAGCTCATCACCGACAGGCCGGGGCCCGTGGGAGGTCTGACTTCCGGGTTGCGAACGATGAGCGTGCGACCGTCCCCGAGCTGCCGGGCCGTCGTCGGCAGCTTGAAGGCGTCGAGGCTCGGCAGGGTGAGGGTGGGGTCCCTGCGAGGATGGGGCTCCTCGGGGCTGGTCGCCATGCGGCCGAGCAGCGGGCCCACGCCCGGCAGGTGCTCGAGGACCTCGGGCACCTTCATACGGGCTCCTGGGACAGACCCCTCCCGAGAGGGGCGTGAAGCAGCGAGTCGTGCTGGCGAGCGACGTTGTCCACCAATCCTCCTGGGTGTCCTCAAGTTCGATGCGGATCCTCCGACTCGCCAGGGGGCAGGCCCCTTGGAAAGCGTGATTCGGCCATTCTCGCCGGGACGGAAAGCGGGCAGGCGGCGGGGCCATGGCCTCCTCCCCAGCAGGTCGAGAGGCGGAGCGGGGGGACCTCGTGGTTGAATACCGGACATGACGCGGCTGTGGTTGCTGGTGATGAGTGCGGTGGGAGTGACGGCGTGCGCGACCACGCCCCGAGCGGACTCGGCGACTCCTTCTTGTGAGCAGGGTGCGGTGCTGCCCTGTCCGGAGTGGGGCGCCAAGCTGCTGCGCGAGGGCGACCGTCCCCGCGCCATCGAGGCCTTCGCGAAGTCGTGCGCGGAAGGCGACCTGTCGAGCTGCATGACGGAGGGCCAGTTGCGCAAGGAGTCCGGCGACCTCGTGGGCGCCGAGCGGACCCTCACCAAGGTCTACGACACGGGAGACGAGAAGGCCGCCCTGGCACTGGCGGACGTGCACGAGGCCAAGGGGAAGCCCGTGGACCTGCGGGCCGCGGCCCGGTTGCGTCGCGAGGCCCCCGCGATGAACAAGCCCGCCACGGAGGTGGTCTTCGCCATGCGGACGGGCAGCGAGATGGGCACGGGCCTGGAGCTGTCCTTCAACCTCCAGCCGATGGCCTTCATGGAACGCCGGCTGGGCTTCGGCGCGAACATGGTAGTGGGCGGGGAAGACGGGCTGGTGGAGGCCAACGGCTTCGCCGCCTATCAGCACTACCTCACGCCCTTCGTGGTCCCCTATGCGCGGGCCATGGTGGGAGGCATGGGCTCGGGGCAGGAGACCTTGCTGAACGTGGGCGGTGAGGCGGGGGTGAAGCTGTGCCTGGAGGACGTGGGCCACCTGAACGTGGCCGCCGGCGTCTCGCGCGGCAGCGGGGGGTATCTCTCGGTGGGCCTGGGGCTCAATGGCCTCATCGTCCTCGCCATCCTGTTGCAGGTTCGCTAGCGCCGACACCCGTCCGCCAATCCCTCTCCGGAGGCAGTGTCTCCTTCGCCGGGGTGGCGCTTCCGCCGGGAGCACGTGCCAGCTTCACGGTGATTCCGCCGGTGTGCTCCGCGCGTCTGGGTCCTTGGGGACCGACCTTGCGTGCGTGCTGTCTGGCGTCAGGGCTTGTCACGGGTGACTGCGTGGTGGGTTGCAGATGTGACAACGACTGTTTGACTCGCTTGGCGACGCGTTCCTAGCATCGCGTGACATCAAGGCGGGGGGACTCACCACTCACATGCCGGCATTGACTGAGTCACCCGGGTATCTCTCCCAGGGCGAGGACTCGCTCTATTTCGTTCACCACCGGGCGCGGACGGAGCGTCGGGCGGCGGTGCTGCTCGCGGGGCCGTTGGGGCTGGAGCGTGCGCACGGCTACGTCGTGTGGGTGAGGTGGGCGCGCTTCCTCGCGGCCCGGGGCGTGGAGGTGCTGCGGCTGGACTACCGGGGCTCCGGCGAGAGCACGGGGCGCTTCGACGAGATGACGTTTCCTCGCTGGGAAGAAGACCTGCGCACGGGCCTGGAGCACCTGCGGCGACTGAGTCCCGGTGTGCCATTGATGGTGCATGGGCTTCGACTCGGCGCGTTGCTCGCGGCGCGGGTGTTCCGGACGGAGCGGGTGGATGGACTCCTGATGTGGGAGCCGCCGGAGTCAGGGCGGGCGCATCTGATGGAGGTGCTGCGCCGGAAGGTGGCGGCGGACAACCTGGAGGGGACGGGAGGGGAGGCGCGCTCGCGCGAGGACTACGTGACGCAGTTGGAGGCGGGGCGGCACGTGGAGGTGGAGGGGTTGCCCTGGTCTCGCGGCCTGTGGCGCAGCTCGGAGGGGTATGGGCTGGCTGTGCCGGAGAAGGACGAGGCGCGGCCGTGGCGGGTGGTGCATTTGGATGGACGTCCCGCGGAGCGCTTCCTGGCGCCGGGGAAGAGTCGGTCGGTGCGGGCACCTCGGCCGTTCTTCTGGTCGACGAGCAACCGGCTTTTGCCGGAGCTGGTGGACCTCTATGAGGATGGGCTGGGGTTCATCGCCGGGTCGGGGGCGGGCCAGGAGGCGCGGTCATGAGGGAGCTGATCCAGCTCGAGGTGATGGGCCATCGGCTGTGGGGGACGTTCCATCCTCCGTCATCGTCCGCGCCCCGGCGTTCCGTGGGAGTGCTCTTCCTGAACCCGGGACATGTGCCGCGCTCGGGGCATGGGGGGCTGTCGGTGCTCGCCGCGGACCAGCTCTCGGCGCAGGGCTTCCCGTGCTTCCGTGTGGACCTGCCGGGGTTGGGGGATTCGGATGGGCCGCTGCCGGAGATGACGTCGGAGCTGTATCAGCTCGTGTGCAAGGGCGGCTTCGTGGACGTGGCGAGCGCCGTGCGGGAGGAGCTCCAGCGAAGGCATGGGCTGGAGGGGATGTTGATGGGCGGGCTGTGTGGGGCGGCGACGACGGCGCTGTACCTGGCGGACCGTGAGCCTCAGGGAGTGCACGGTCTGTTCATGTTCGAGCCGGAGTTCTATCTGTCGGAGCAGGAAGCGGCGGCGGTGGGAGGGGAGGGGACGGCGGTGGAGGCGGAGCACCCGCGACTGTCATTGAAGCGGGTGACGTCGAAGCTGTTTTCGTACTGGGGATGGATGCGAATGCTGACGCGGGAGAACGAGTACGCGCGGCTGTTCAAGTACGTGCCATTTCCCCGGCAGCGGTTGTTGGACTTGTTGATGGACTGGGATTCGTTGCCGGCGGTGGCGAACGTTCCGCTGGTGCGGGCGTGGCAGCGGGTGGTGGAGCGTGGGCTGCCGGTGCTGGTGCTGACGGCGGAGGGGAAGTTGAGGGATGTGTTCTTCGACCGCATCCACCGTTCGGCGCTGGCGGACCTGCCGCACCCGAACCTGTCGAGGATTCGCCTCAAGGGCACCAATCACATCTTCACGACCGGCGGAGCGATTGAGGCGTCGGTGGACCACCTTTCACAGTGGGCCTCGGAGCGCTTTCCGAGCTCCAACACAACGCATCTGCCCATTCCGCCCGACGCTATGCGTCCGGGTTCCGAGCGGGTGGTGAGCTGAGAAGAGTAGCCGTCCGACCGCGCGGCGTCTGGGGCCCGGCTTGATACAATGACTCTCAGACCCGCAGGAAGAGCTTCATTCCGTAACCATCGCACTCCGTGTCCTCGTCGGACAGGCCCAGCATGGGCGCGAGAATGGCGAACTCCTTCTCGCCCATGAGCCGGCGGATGGCATCGGGGTCTCCCTCCTGAAGCTCGACGAAATTCGAGAAGCGCCCAGAGACCTCGTAGTGCTCGTCATCACACTCCCATTCATGGTCGCCGATGAGACCGAGCTTCGCGGTGGCCCGTCCGTAGACCTGCGAATTGCCCGCGGCGTAGAAGCCGAAGAGGGCGCCTCGGAGCGCAACGTCCATATGCACCCGCAGGTCGCCTTCCAGATAGAGATGGCGGGCATCGATTCGACCCGTGACGACGAGCTTGCCGCTCTCGTCCGTCCCGACGGCATCGCTGACCCTCAGATTTCCCAGAATCAGCAACGCCCCCCGCTTCACCTCAAGCTCCCCTTCGAGCGCCAGGTCTCCCTCGTGGACCCAGGTGTCACCGTTGAGGAACGTCGCGTGCTCCTAGAGCACGAGTTCCGCGATGTCTCTGGCCCTCCGAAGCCGAGGCTTCAACGACTCCAGTGTATGTGTCGTCACATTGCTCGTGCTCTCGTGTGGTGAAAGCCGCCTCGTGGGAACGAGGCGCCCAGAGGCTACGCCGCGACCAGCCCGGTTTCCGCCTTGCTCCGAGCCTCACGCTTCTGGATGGCCAGGAACAACGCCTCGTGCGTGGCAGGGGAGGCCAGCTCCACCTCTCCGCCCGGAGCCCCGAACGCGCCCACCGCGTCCCGCAGCGCCTCGCGCACCGACAGCGCCAACATCAGCGGCGGCTCTCCCACGGCCTTGCTGCCGTGAATCGTGTTGTGCTGCCGCGCCCGCTCCATCAGTCGCACGCGGAAGTCCACTGGCGCATCGCTGAACGCAGGCACCGGATACGTGCTGGCCGAGTGCGTGAGCAGCCGTCCCTTCGCGTCCCAGCGCAGGTCCTCGCCCGTCAGCCAGCCCGTGCCCTGGACGAAGCCGCCTTCAATCTGGCCCCGGTCCACGCCCGGATTGAGCGAGTCGCCCACGTCCTCCAGCAGGTCCACGCGCAGTACCCGCTTCATGCCCGTGTGGCCGTCCACCTCCACCTCCGTCACCGCCGCGCCATACGCGAAGTAGAGGAACGGCTTCCCCCGGCCCTTCGCCTTGTCGTAGCCGATGCCCGGCGTCTGGTAGTAGCCCGTCACCGAGAGCCCTACGCGCGCCATATATGCCGCGTCCACCACCTCCGCGAAGGACACGGACGCATCCTTCACCCCGACGCGCCCGTCGTGGAACTCCAACGCCTCCGGCGCCACGGTGCGCCCATGTCGCTCCGCCAGCAGCTTCACGGCCACCGGCGCCAGCCGCCCCCGCAAGGTGACGCACGCCTCGCGCACCGCCGCGCCATTCAGGTCCGAGCCCGAGGAAGCCGCCGTGGCAGATGTGTTGGGCACCTTGTCCGTCACCGTCTTCGCCACCCGGATGGCTTCCGCCGGCAATCCCAGCTCGCGCATGGCCACGCCCTGAATCTTCGTGTGCAGGCCCTGGCCCATCTCCGTGCCGCCGTGCGACAGCATCACCGAGCCGTCCCGATACACATGCAGCAGCGCGCCCGCCTGATTCAGGAATGTCGCCGTGAAGGAGATGCCGAACTTCATGGGCGTCATCGCCAGCCCGCGCTTGATGCGCGGTGAGCCCGCGTTGAACTCCTCCACCTCCCGACGCCGACGCGCGAAGTCCGACGAGTCCTTCAGCTCACGCCACAGGTGCGGAAGCCGCTCGTCCTCAATCTCCTGCCCGTAGTGCGTCGTGTTCGTCTCACCGGTGCCCCGGTAGAAGTTCCGCTCGCGCACCTCCTCCGGCGGCAAACCCAACGTGCGCGCCACGCGGTCGAGGACCTCTTCGCCCACGAGCATGCCCTGCGGTCCACCGAAGCCGCGGAAGGCCGTGTTGGACACCAGATGCGTCTTCGCCACGCGGCCCGTGTAGCTCATGGCCGGGACGTAATAGGCGTTGTCCAGGTGGAAGAGGGCGCGGTCCGTAATCGACTCGGACAAGTCCAGCGACCAGCCCGCGTTCGACACGAGCTGCGCGCGCAGGGCGAGCAGCTTGCCCTGCTCGTTGAAGCCCACGTCGAACGTCGCATGGAACGGATGACGCTTGCCCGTCACCATCATGTCCACGTCCCGGTCCATCATCCACCGCACCGGTCTGCCCGTGAGCCACGCGGCCAGCGCGACAATGGCCGCCGGCGAGTTGCCCTGCGTCTCCTTGCCACCGAAGCCGCCGCCCATGCGCGGGGACTGCACCACCACTCGGCTGCGCGGCAGGTGCAGCACGTGGGAAATCACCGCCTGCACCTCGGAAGGGTGCTGCGTGGAGGAGACCACCGTGACGTCGCCGTCATCGCCCTTCTCGGCGTAGGCCGCCTGGGTCTCCAGGTAGAAGTGCTCCTGTCCGCCCATCGTCACCGTGCCCGACAGCCGGCGCGGGCTCGCCGCGAGCGCCGCGTCCACGTCGCCGCGCCGGATGACGTGCGGCTCGGTGTGGTAGCTGCCCTGCGCGATGGCGTCTTCCACGGTGAGGACGGCCGGCAGCGGCTCGTACTCCACCACCACCTGCTTCGCGGCCTCGCGGCACGCGTCGATGCTCTCGCCCACCACCACGGCGACAATCTGCCCGTGGAACAGCACCTCGTCCTTCGCCAGGAGCGGCTCGTCGTGGCGGATGGGTCCCGTGTCGTTCATCCCCGGGATGTCCTCCGCGAGCAGCACCGTCACCACGCCCGGAAGGGCCCGTGCGGCCGTCGCGTCCCTGCGCAGGATTCGCGCGTGCGCATGCGGCGAGCACACCGGCCACACCTCCAGCATGGGCCGCGACTGAGCCACATCATCCACGTACTTCGCGGCCCCCGTCACATGGCCCAGCGCGCTCTCGTGCCGCAGCACACGGCTGGCGTCCGCGGGCGCCTCGGCGTGCCCGGAGATGAAGCCCGGTGCCGCGTCCAGCGAGGGACTCTGCTCCCCCGAGTAGAACTTCTCGAACAGGCTCACGATGAGCCCGCGTCGATACTCCGCGCTCCCGCGCAAGTCGCTGATGGGGGACAGCTCGCCCGCGAGCACCGGCAGCGCCTTGTCCACCGTCTCCCGCGTCCACGGCTGTCCTACGAGCATCTCCTCGGTGCGCCGCGCACGAATCGGAGTGGCCGCCACACCGCCGTAGCCGAGCCGCGCCGCGCGCACCACACCGCCCGCATCCAGCTCCACGCGGAAACCCGCGGCGACGATGCTGATGTCCAGCTCCCGCCGCTTGGACACCTTGAACGAGTCGGATACCCGCTTGAGCCCGCTGTCCGCCGAAGGCCCATGTGGAATCACGATGAAGCGCACCACCTCGTCCACCTGGAGCGCCGTCTTCCGGTACGCGAGGAAGAAGTCCGACAGCGCCACCGTCCGCTCGCCCTTCACCGACGACAGCACCATCCGCGCATCCAGCGCGAGCAGCACCGGCGCCAGATCGCCAATCGGCGACGCCGTCACCAGGTTGCCGGACAGGGTGGCCCGCTGGCGAATCTGGCGCGAGGCGAAGACGTTGAGCATCTTCCCCACCTCGGGAACGTCCTTGCCGAGCGCGTCCTCCAGCTCCACGAGCGATGCCGCGCCTCCCACGTACCAACCGTCTGCTTCACGGCGGATGGCGCGCAGCGACTCCACGCCCTCGGTGGAGATGAGGAACGGATAGCGCCGGGCCTTCTTGGTGATGTCCACGCCCAGCTCCGTGGCGCCCGCCACGAGCAGCGCCTCCGGGTGCGCGGCCTTCAGCGCGAGCAGCTCCTCCCACGACGTGGGCCGCAGGAACTTCTGGCCGCCGGCCTCATAGCTCAACGCCGACACCGGAGAAGCAGGGCCCCCGAGCGGCGTGCCCGGCAACGGCTGCAAGCCCACCGCCGCGTCACGCGCCGCGAGCGCCTCCATCATCGCGTCGCGGATGGGCCGGTAGCCGGTGCAGCGGCAGATGTTTCCACAGAGCTGGTCCGCCACGGCCTCGGGAGTACAGACCTCCGGCCGCGAGTACGCCTCCGCCATGGAGACGATGAAGCCCGGCGTGCAGAAGCCACACTGCGAACCGTAGTGCTTCACCATCGCCTGCTGCACGGGGTGCGGCTTCTCTTTCGAGCCCACGCCCTCCACCGTCACCACCTCGCGCCCGGCCACCATGGGCACCAGGGTGATGCAGCTGTTGAACGCGCGCAGGCAGCGGTTGCCCTGGGCGTCGCGGTCCACCATCGCCACGGTGCACGCGCCACAGTCTCCCTCGGCGCAGCCCTGCTTCGTCCCCGTGGCGCCCCTGGCGCGCAGGAAGTCGAGCAGCGTGGTGTTGGGCGACACGTCCGCGACGCGGACCAGGCTCCCGTTGAGCCGGAACTCGAACATGGTGCTCATTCTCCAGACGAAACCCCGCGCAGGCGGGGCGGCTCCGAGGCGGATGGCTCGGGGCGGGTTTCAACGAAAGGGTGGTGGTGGAGCTGGAGCAGTCCCGCGGCGATGCTCACCGCGACCTCCTGGGGCGACTTGCCCCCCAGCTCCAGCCCCATGGGGCACTGCACCCGGCTCAAGAGCGACGTGGGCACGCCTCGCGCTTCCAGTCGCTGCCGGAAGCGCGCCCACTTCGTCTTGCTGCCGATGAGGCCGATGTACCGCGCCGGCTTCTCCAGCGCGGCGGCGATGATGTCCTGGTCCAGGTCATGCCGGTGCGTCATCACCGCGACATACGTCCGGCGCGCGTCCCACACGGCCCCCGCCACGAAGTCCTCCCAGGACTCCTCATGGCGAGCCACCGCCGAGGGCACGCGCTCGCCATGGAGCCACTCGGGGCGCTCGTCCACCAGGTGCACGCGGAAGGGCGTCCCCTCCAGGATGCGGCACACCGCCTGGCCCACGTGCCCGGCTCCGAAGAGGTACAGGCGAGGCCCGTGGTTGACGGGCTCCACGAAGACGTCCACCACGCCCCCACAGCACTGGCCGAGCTTCGCGCCCAGCGGATATCGATAGGTGCGGGACTCGCCGCGCTCCAGACAGGCCCGCGCGTCGGCGAGCACGAGCTGCTCCAGGTGTCCGCCGCCCACCGTGCCGTGAAACGCGCCGTCCCCACGCACCAGCAGCTTCGCGCCGGGCTCGGCGGGGGTGCTTCCCTGACACGCTGTAACGGTGGCCACGGCGAAGGGCGCATCCTCGCGCGCCCACTCGCCCAGCTGGCGGACCCAATCCCACATGGTCCCTGTGAGTCTGCCACACCCGGAGTCCGCCGGGGGATGCTCCCGTCCTGGAGTCCGAGGGCTGGACGGCGGCTCGGTGTCCGAGCCACCCCCTCCAGGGGCTCGGAGGGGGTCATCCCCAGAGGGAGGACGCCCCCTGTCAAGGGCTCAGCTCGTCGCCACCGCCCCGCCAGCCGCCTCGGTGCTCCGGCGCATGGGCTGGGCCTTGCCGTACGTCAGCGAGCGCCACACCCACTCCATGGGCCCGAAGCGGAAGCGCGCGAGCCACAGGTGGCTCACCACGATCTGCACGGAGAAGACCCCCAGGCAATAGAGGATGGACAGGCTGGGCGTCAGCTTGGCGACGAGCCCCAGGCCGTAGCCGTAGAACACGAGGATGCTGATGACGGACTGGCTCAGGTAGTTCGTCAGCGCCATGCGACCCACCGGCGCGAGCACGGACAGCAGCCGCTGCCACGTCGCGCGCTGGAAGAGCAGGGTGATGCCCGACACGTAGGTGGCGGCCATGCCCAGCTCGCCCATGGCCCGCACCGGAGCCAGCGCCATGGGCACCCACACCGGCAGCGTCTCCGGGGTGATGACCTTGCGCAGCACGAGCTGCTGGAGCACCACGCCCACGCTGCTGCCGAGCAGCCCCAGCCCCAGCCCCCAGAAGAACAGTCGGCGGAAGAAGGCCAGGTGCTGGGGTGCGTCATGGAACAGGCGCTTGCGGCCCGCATAGAAGCCCAGGAGGAAGCGGCCCAGCAGCGCCAGCGCGTTGACGCTCATCATGAGCAGGAACTCGCGGCGCCAGAAGTACAGGCCGGCCTTCGCCACCGCCCACCAGTTCCCGTTCTGGAAGACCGACAGGGTGTCCGCCTTGAGGGCCGCGCCGCGCTCCATCTCCACCTTCGCCAGCTCGGCGGCGGCCTCCGGCGAGGCGGCCATCAGCTGCGGCAGCTTGAAGAGGACCGCGCTGACGATGGGCCACACGAAGAGCAGCACCGCCGCCACCTTGAGAATCGTCCGGTCCTCCCGACGCCGGAACCACAGCAGCGACAACCCAATCAGGGCGTAGTTGCTGAGGATGTCCCCGTACCAGATGAGCGTCAGGTGGGTGAGCCCCAGGAGGAGCATCACCGCCAGCCGACGGACGTACACGCGGGTAATCGGCGAGCCCCGCGCCTCGGCCCGCCCCAACTGCACCGCGAAGCCGAGCCCGAAGAGGAACGAGAAGATGGTGATGAACCGCCCGCTCACCAGCGTCGTGACGACGGGCAGCAGAATCTTGTCGAGCAGCGTCCCATTTGCGAACAGCGCCTCCAACTGCTCGCGGGGGACGAAGGCCCGTCCGCTGAACCACATGAAGGTATTGGAGATGAACACGCCGCAGAGCGCGAAGCCGCGCAGCGTGTCGAGCAACACCAGACGCTCGCCCGAGTCGACCGGACGTGCCTCCGGGGTGGTCACCGCGGATGGTGCAGGAGTCATGGGTTCGGAAAGAACGTCCGAACCCGCGTTTCATTGCCGGTATTCCACGGCAGCGGTGGATTGCGAGCCCTTCCCGAGGAGCAGGTGGGTCTACACGCCGATGCGTGGGCAGACATCCTTCACGATGCACTCATCGCACTTGGGCTTCTTGGCGGTGCAGGTGTAGCGGCCGTGCAGGACGGTGGCGGGGCCGAAGAAGGTCCACGCGTCCTGGGGCACCAGCTTCATCAGGTCCTCTTCAATCGCCTCCGGCTTGTCGTGCTTCGTCAACCCAAGGCGCTGGCTGACGCGGGCGACGTGGGTGTCGACGATGATGCCGGACGCCAGGTTGAAGGCGGTGTTGAGGACCACGTTGGCCGTCTTGCGCGCCACGCCGGGCAGCGTCACCAGCTCGTCCACGGTGCGGGGGACTTCGCCGCCGAAGTCCGCGAGCAGCGCGCGGCTCATGGCCTGGACGGACTTCGTCTTCTGCTTGAAGAACCCGGTGGGCTTGAGGTCTTCCTCCAGCTCCGCGGTGTCGGCGTCCGCGAAGGCCTGGGGGCCGGGGTACTTGGGGAACACGGTGGCGGTGACGCGGTTGACGCGCTCGTCGGTGCACTGCGCCGCGAGGATGGTGGCGACGAGCAGCTCGAACGGCGTGGACCAGTTGAGCTCGTAGCGCGCGTCGGGGTGCTTCTCACGCAGGCGCTCGAGGAGGAGGGCGGCTTTCTCAGCGGGTTTCATGGGGTGGGGAGGACATCCTACCCGGGATGTCTGACAGACACGGCCCCGGAAGTGGTGGCGCGGTGCACGCCGGAGAGCGCGCACTCCACTTGACTCCTCGAAATGTCGGTGCAGGGCCGCGCTCATCCCCAAGCGCTGGCGTGTCGCCGGCGAGCGCGGTGAGGGGGGACCTGGACTTCATGGGCGGCGGATTCCATGTCCCTGGGATGACGACGCGTGGTGGCAAGCAGCATCCAGGGTGCCCCGCGGTTCAATGTTCCGCCTGGCTTGGAGATGCGGTTGGCGCGGGGAGGCGAGGCGCCCAAGTGTTGTGTGCCATTCCATGCTGCGTGCGGGCGGTTGAGTGGAGAGGGATTCTCGGGCAGTGTGGGTTTGGATTCCGCCGCGAGGAAGTCCGAATCGATTGCATGTGAATGCAAGGAGGCGCCATGGCTGGAATGTCGATTGCTGTGATGTTTTCGATGGGTGTGTTGTTGGGCGCGGGAGAAGGTGTGGTCGAGCCAGCCTCGTCGGCTGAGCCGCGGGTTTCGGGCGACGACACGGACTTCCGCTGCACCGAGAGCTACTGGGTCTACTATTACAGTGACTCGACCTATGTGACGCTCGTGGGAGAAGGATACTGTCAGTGTAATCGTATCGCTGTGCTCGTCAGCGGGAGGACGAGCCAGTATACGCAGTACTCCGCGTATGAGACGTGTCTGGATTCGGCTCGGGACTATGTGACGCCGAGAGAGTGAGGGGCTCGAATTTGAGGTCGTGCTGCTCGTACTGCCGCCGGAGCACGACCTTCTCGATGCCCACCCGAGTGGTCCCCCGTTGGTCTCCTCAGCCGCGCGACTTGCGAGGCAGGGTGCCCATGGACTTGGAGATGATTCCGAGCATCACCTCGTCGGCGCCGCCGCCGATGGAGCCCAGGCGCAGGTCGCGATACGCGCGCGCCAGCGGGTTGTCCCAGGTGAAGCCCATGCCACCCCAGTACTGGAGGCAGCCGTCGACCAGCTCGCGAGCGAGCCGGCCCGACTTGAGCTTGCACATCGAGGCGAGCTTCACCACCTCCGGGTCGTCCTTGTTCTCGATGTACAGGTCCACCGTCCGGTAGATGAGCGCGCGCAGCGCCTCGACCTCCGTCTGCAACTCCGCGAGCCGGAAGTGCACCGACTGGTTGTCCAGAATCGACTGTCCGAAGGCCTTGCGCTGGCGCGCGTACTCGGCCGTCTGCGCGATGAGCCGGTCGAAGGTGACCAGGTTGCTCGCCGACACGAAGAGCCGCTCCTCCTGGAACTGCTGCATCTGCATCGCGAAGCCGCGCCCCTCCTCGCCGATACGGAAGCGCGCCGGCACGCGCACGCCGTCGAAGAAGAGCTGCGCGGTGTCGGACGCCCACATGCCCAGCTTGCGAATCTTCGAGCGGGTGATGCCCGGACGGTCCATGGGCACGATGATGAGCGACTTGTTCGCGTGCGCGGGTCCGTCCCCCGTGTTGGCGAGCAGGCAGACCCAGTCCGCCTGCATCCCGTTCGTAATCCACATCTTGCCGCCGTCGATGACGTAGTCGTCACCGTCCCGGCGCGCGGTGGTCGTCACGCTCGCCACGTCGGAGCCCGCCCCGGCCTCGCTCACCGCGATGGAGCACACGCGGTCCCCGGCGAGCGTGGGCGTGAGGAACTCCTGTCGCAGCGCGTCGCTCCCGAAGCGGGCGAGCGCGGGCGTGGCCATGTCGGTGACGACCCCAATCGCCATCGGCAGCGCGCCGCAGGTGCAGTGGCCGAGCTCCTCCGCGAAGGCGACGGAGAACGACGCATCCAGCCCCAGCCCGCCGAACTCCGGGGGCTTGGTGATTCCGAGCAGCCCCAACTCACCGAGCTTCTTGAACACCTCTCGCGCCGGGAAGAGCTCCGCGGCCTCCCAGGCGTCCACGTGCGGGTTCAGCTCCTGCTCGACGAACTTGCGGACCGTCTGACGGATGGCGCGGTGTTCCTGGGTCTGCGGCATGAACTTCCTCGGGGGCTGGGGAGCGTCCATCGCACCTCCCACGCCAGTGGGTCCCGAGTCTGTAGCTCCCATCCCCGGGAAAGCAAGCGCGACTGCTTGTTTAGGGGGCACGGCGCCATCCCCGCGCGAGCCGCGGAGAGGGACGTCCGCCTTGGAGGTGTGCTTGAGGCGGTCTGCATCCAGGTCTTTGCCGTGGGATTGGGGCACGTTTAAGTGAGACCGCCACGCGCTTTCCCGTCACGAGAGACCGCATTCTTGTACCCGTCGCACTGGCTTTCGGCGCCACGTCGCATAAAGGCTTCGTGGGGGGCGCCATCGGTCGCCGCTGCCCTCTTGTGTCGAGCACCCATCTGCCTTGACGTGAGCGTTTGCTGTCTTAGCTTGGGAGCAGAACCTTCCCTGGCGAGACTCGCTCGGGGCAAAGGCTTCATCCCCCACGAACCCGCCTGAACTGGAAGCGCATCACCGCGCTTCGTCCCGGTGGGTCCCCCCTCGGAGCCTTCTTGACTTCCTTTCTCTCCACTTCGCGCCACCCGTCCATTCAAAGCAGCCTCGCGACCCGGCTTGGCATCGTCCTGCTGACGCTCGCCATCACCGCCTGCGGCGGGACGGATGACCCCGCGCCGATGCCAGTGCCGAGTCTCACCGCGACCACTCCCGTGGACAGTGCGACCAGCGTTCCGCTCAACGCGACGCTCTCCGCCTCCTTCGACCTGGCCATGGAGGCCCTCACCGGGACGACCTTCACGCTGAAGCAGGGGACGACCGGCGTCACGGGAACCGTGGCGACCAGCGCCGATGGAAAGACGGCGACCTTCTCGCCCTCCAGCAGTCTGACCGCGAGCAGCGTCTACACCGCCACCATCACCACCGGAGCGAAGTCCGCGGAAGGCACCCGCCTCGTGGCGGCCCGCTCCTGGAGCTTCACGACGGGCGTGGCGGCGGACACCGCCCCACCGCAGGTCAGCTCGACGACCCCTGCCGCCGAGAGCGCCGGTGTGGCCATCAACCGGAAGGTCACGGTGAGCTTCAACGAGGCGATGGACCCGCTCACCTTCACCTCCGCCACCTTCACCGTCCGGCAGGGCGACACGCAGGTGCCCGGCACCGTGGTCTACGGCCCCGGTACCACCGCGACGTTCACCCCTGGGAGCGCGCTGGCCTCCAGCGCCATCCTCACGGCCTCGGTGAGTACGGACGTCAAGGACCTGAACGGCAATCGACTGGCGAGTGCCTTCACGTGGAGCTTCACGACGGGCGCCTCGGCCGCCATGGGCCCCATGCCAGTGTCGCTGGGGACGGCCGGCAACTACGCCATCCTGGCCAAGTCGGGCGTCTCGACGGTTCCTGCTTCCTCGGTGACGGGCGACATCGGGCTCGGCCCGGCCGCCGCGAGCTACCTCACCGGCTTCTCGCTGGTCGCGGACGCCACGAACATCTTCGCGTCCTCCCCGCAGCTTGTCGGCAGGGCCTACGCCGCCAACTACGCGGTGCCGACGCCCTCCAACCTGACCACGGCGGTGGGCAACATGGAGGGGGCCTACACCGATGCCGCCAGCCGGCCGACGCCCGACTTCCTCGAGCTGGGTACGGGCGACATCGGCGGGAGGACCCTGGCGCCGGGGCTCTACAAGTGGACGAGCACGGTGACCCTCCCGACGAACGTGACGATTTCCGGCGGCGCGAATGACGTGTGGATCTTCCAGACCACGGGAGACCTCACGGTGGGCGCGGCCCAGCGCATCACCCTGAGCGGCGGCGCGCAGGCGAAGAACATCTTCTGGCAGGTGGCCGGCCGGACGACGATGGGCGCCGGCTCGCACTTCGAGGGCGTCCTGCTCTGCAAGACCGACGTCACGCTGGAGACGGGCGCGACGATGAACGGCCGCATCCTGTCGCAGACGCAGGTGGCCCTTCAGAAGGCCACTGTCACAGAGCCTCCCCGCTAGCGCCGGGACGCTGAACTTCGGGGGCAGGTCCACGTCACGGACCACCAGGCCGACGGGCCTGGTGGCGGTCTTCGTTTCGGGGCTCTTCGCGCGAGCTACTTCGGGCGCGCGTTCATCGTCTCGACCTTCTTCCGCGCCTCTTCCAGCGGGGGTACGTTCCACTTCGCGCGCTCCTCGTCGGTGATGGAGGGGTCCACGGCGTGCAGCTCCCACTTGCCTTCCACGACGCGGAACTGCGTCCCGTACAGCTGGGGCTTGCCGAGATGCATCAGCTCGCGGTCCTTCGAGGCCGCCGCGAGCCAGCGCGCCTGCTTGAGCGTCGGGTCCAACTCCGCGGCCTTCACCGCGAGCGCGTGGGAGCGCTGGTAGTTGGCCACCTCCATGCCGTGTTGGGACACCATGGCCGCGTGGAAGTAGTCGAGCCCGACCTTCGCGCCGCCCGCATCCAGGATCTGCTGCACGCGCGCGCGGCGCGCCTCGTCCCGAGCGCTGACGGTCTTCCAGTCGAGCTTCGTGAGGTCCGGGCCCATCCGGTCGGCCTGGTCCGCCCGGTCGGCCTCGCCGAGCAGCCGCGCGCATTCGACAGCACTCGGCGCGCACTCATTCGTGTCGCCGGCCCTATCGCCATCAGTCCGCACGCGACGCGGGCACCCACTCCATGGCCACGGAGGGAGACTCCTCCTGGGGCTGAGCTAGTTCCAGGGATAGGACGGCTCGTAGGTGCTGCGGTCGCTCAGCTCGAAGGGAAGCTTTCCTGTCAGGACGAGCCCCACCTCACGGCCCCGCCGGACGCGGCCGGGGGCTCCGTCCGGGCCGAGTCCTCCGCCCTTGTCGCTCAGGGGGATGCCGATGCGCACGCCCAGGGACGCGTAGATGCCCGTGATGAAAGGGGTGATCTGCAGCCCCGTGGTGGGCAGGTGCTCCTGGGTTCCGGTGTGGTGGTAGACGCCCAGCTCCAGTCCGGCGAAGACAAGCGTGCCTTGGACGCCGCCGGCGAGGCGGGCGTGTCCCTGGGGCATCCACTGGGCCTGGGCGAAGGCCCCCACGCTGTGGACGTCGTTCAACCAGTTGAGGGTGGTCTCCAGCCCCAGTCCGAAGCGGGGTTGGTCCGTGAGGTCGTTGACGCTCACGAGTGGGCCGACGGTGAGCCAGGTTTCATCCTTGGGGAAGGAGACCTGGGCCCGCGACGCGAAGGGGAGGAGGACGAGGAGGAGGGCGGGGAGGAGACGTGGGGACATGGTGTGCTGGAGTTGCAACGCGCGGACCCCGAAAAAGGCTTGGCGGAGATGGGGCTGGGGCGTGTGCGGGGACGCGCCGAGGCGCTGGGCTGTGCAGTCGCGTTTACATCTGCATCAGGACTGTGCAAGGAGTTGCTCGCTCTCGAGACGGAGGCGTTCCTCGGCGGATGAGCGACGCTGGCCGGCGAGGGGACATGGGTATGACAGTCGAGCTACCGTGCGGCCCCATGAGCGAAGCGGTCGCGAGTGAATCGTCCCCCCAGGTCTCCCAGCGCGGAGGCGGTTTCATCACCGGTGCGGCCATCATGCAGGCCCTGGTGGTCCCCTACCTGCTGCTCGCGGGACTCATGGCCGCCGAGATGTCCGCGCTGCTGTCCACGGCGCTGCTGGCCCACGGAGTCGTGGTGGCCGTCGCGGCTGGGTTCCTGTTCCGCCGCAGACTCTGGGCCTGGCGCCTGTCGGTGGCCCTCGCGACCCTGGCCTTCATCGTGGGCGCGGGCGTGACGTTGATGCCGCCAGCCTGGGTAGGGGCAATCCATGCAGCGGGCGCAGCCGCGCTCCTGGGCCTCCTGCTCGCGGGCCGCCCCGCCGTCGCCTGAGTCACCGCGCATGACGGAGCATCCTCACGAACTCGACCTGACGAAGCTTCCCCAGCTCCGCTCGGAGGAGGTGAAGCTTCTCTGGGTCTCCGACTACTGGGATGGCCCCCTCGAGGGCATGGCTGAGTACCGCGGCGAGCGATGCTTCTATGTCGTCGCGGAGCCAGACCTCATCGGCGCGCGCGATGAGACGCGGCGGTGGGTGCTGTACCGACTGACTCCGGAGCAGCTCCGGGAGGAGGAGCGCTGGCAGGCCCTCTTCGTTCTACACGTCGGCGCTCATTGGGATTTCACGGGGACCCCGGCGCCTGAAGGAACGCATCCTCATCCAGAGCGGTTCTACGAGCCCTATCGAGCCGAGTACCACCCGCCTCTCCTGGGGCCAGGGCAGGCGCTGGGGTGGGTTGAGTCCTTCGCCTCCTCGTGACAGCCAGTCCTACGCCGGGCGGTGATGGATGTTTCCGCGTGGATCAGCGCGCCTTGCCCGCGCGCTCCAGGAGGAGGCGCTGTGTCTCGTTGCCCTCGGTGCCTCCTTCGCGCTCCAGGATGTAGTCGAAGAGCGAGTCCTCGCCCACCGTCACGGGCGAGCCCGCCTTCAGCTCCGGCACGGCCTCCGGCTCACTGTTCAACACGCCATGGAGCGCGCTGCCCTCCCACCGCGTGACGTGGACCCACATCCACTCGATGCCCCCGTCATGGGTGGTGAAGCGGGCCTTCACGAGCAGCTTCGACTCCAACTCCAGTCCCTCCTGGAAGCGCGGCTTGATGCGCGTGAGCAGGTCCTCCACGGCGCGACGGCTCGCGGCCAGCAGCTCCGGGTCCTCCTCGACATGGACAATCTCGGCTTGCGTGCCGAAGACCTCGGCGATGGCGGCATAGGGGCGCTCCGAGGGGTTGTCACCAGGCCGCGCCTTGAAGATGACCTCCAGCAGCGGGTTCTCACCTTCCACGTCGCTCGGGTCCACGGGGAGCAGGCCAATCAAGGTGCGCCGGGGCGCCTCGGGCGGCACCTGCTCCAGCAGGGCCTCGCGATAGGAGGCGAGCTTCAGCGCCTCCACGGAGATGGGGAAGACCCCATCCTTACGGATGGCGGTGCCTTCGAGCATGAGCTGGGCGACGAGGTTCAAGAACGTGCCCACGGTGTGCGCGAGCGGCGCTGGGACCTGCTGCACTCCCAGGTCCGGGAGACCGAAGGTGCCCAGGCCCACGGTCATGAGCCGGGCGGTGCCGTCCCATTCCGAGTAGACACGGGTGTTGAAGTGGCGTTGCGCTATCGGCTCGCCGCCGTTCCAGTCCGCGAGCCTGCGCTCGTGCCAGCCCTCCACGGAGAAGAACTCCCCGGCGTGCTCGTCCCACAGCAGCCCGCCGCTGGCGCGGGCCAGCTCCAGCGCCAGCGCGTGTGCCTGCCGCACCGCCTCGAACGCCGGGGGCTCGGTGGTGAACTCCAGGACGGTGACGCGCTCGGAGGCCGCGAGCTGCGCCTGTTCCTGGGGCGAGAGGCCGCGCGCGGCGATCTCCAGCATCCCCTGTTCGGGAAGCGGGTGGTCCTTCAGGGCCCGCTCCGAGGCGCGCACGGAGGGCAGGGGCGCGCCTTCCCCGGCGAGCCGCAGCGCGGTGAAGCGCTCGCGCACCAGCTCCTCCACCTTCGGGAGGACTGGGACGCCGGGCTTCGGCGTGTGGATGACGGCGAAGCGAAACGTGGCGCGCGGGGAGAAGAGCGGGCCTGGAGGCAGCGGCGGGGGAATCGGCCGAGGCGTTGCCGCCCGGGTGGCACAGCCCGAGAGCACGAGCGCACAGACCACCGCGCCCCAGAATCCCAACCGCCTGGCGGTCACACCGCGCATGCTCATCCTCACGCCCTGTTCGAAGAAGGTAGGTGACGGCAACCTACCACCCGGGGGCGACAGGCGGCGCCGTTCCAGTCCCCGCTTCGTCATGGCGGAGTCGGAACCGTGCGCGCCGACCGGGCGTCCAGGAATGGGGCAATCAGATGCCAGGGTTTGCATGAAAGGGGTTGACCTGGATTAGGCTCCAGTCCCGCCATGGCCCTGCACTCATTGCGTCTCTGGACATGCGCACTGCTCGCGCTGTGTGCATGTGTCGCGGTTCGTCCTGCCCAACCCACCGTGGCCACTTCCACCTTGCGTGAGCAGTGCCGCACGAACCTGCAAGCCTGCCTGGACCTGGAGGAGCGTCCCTTGTCCGAGGAGGAGGCGGGATGCGAGCGTGGCGATGCCACCGGCTGCTTCCTGCTCGGGCTGAACCTTGTCTCCACGGGCGAGGCCCGGGGATATCCACTGCTCGGCAGGGCCTGCCAGGAGAAGCACTTCACGGCCTGTGAGCAGTTGTTCAGGGGACAACTCTCAGGGAAGGGAGGCCACCCGGAATTCGCGGCGGCGCGCCTCATGCTGGAGCAGTCCTGCGCGGATGACGAGCCGATGGGCTGCTTTCTGCTCGGTGAAATCCATTCGCACCTCGGTGCGGGAGAACTCGACGACGCGCGGGCACTTACTTTCTACGAGAAAGCGTGTGCGCGTGGAGTGGTGCGGGGCTGCACGAGCCTGGGAAGCGCACTGATTGTCGACATGAAATTCTCGGGGGAGGTCTCACAGGCGGACCGTGCGAGGGCGGAGGCGCTGTTCAGTCGCGCGTGCGACGGAGGTGACGGGGAGGGTTGCTTTGGCCTGGGGCGGCTGGCCCTGGGGCCGCGGTGGAGGGGTCCGGCGCCGGCCGCATGCGAAGCCTTCAAGAAGGGGTGTGAGGCGGATAGCGAAATTGCCTGCGATGGCCATGGATCCGTGTGCGACTCCGACTTCAGTCGTGACCACACCTTCCTGCGTGATTCGGAGCAGGGCTGTAAGGAGGGAAGCAGCGAGGACTGCGAGGAGGCGGGCCTGGCCCATGAGGAGGGGACGGGCACGAGAAAGTCACTCCGTCGCGGGGCGAAGCACTACGCGCGCGGCTGCGAGCTCGGCTCTTTCCTGTCGTGCGAGCGGCTCGCGAGCCTCGAAGGCAGTGGCTTCGACGGTGCGTCCCCCCAGCCGGAGAAGGCGCGTCAGCGCCTGCTCGGGGCTTGCGAGCGCAAGCTGCCGCGCGCGTGCGTTTCCGTGGGAGGGGCCCTGCGCGAGGGGCGGCCCTGGCTCCCCAAGGACCTGAAGGCCTCCTCCGGTTACTATGCGCGCGCCTGCGAGGAGGGGGACGTGGAGGGGTGTGCGGCCCTCGCCCTGGCCTACCGGGAGGGGCGCGGCGTGGACCAGAGCCACGAGCGGGCCTTCGAGCACTTCCTCGTGGCGTGCGGACCGGGCCGCGTGGAGTCTTGTGTCAACGCGGGCGCTAGCGCGGAGGCCTTGAAGAGACGCGAGGACGCCGTGCGAGCCTACCAACGGGGCTGCTTCTGGGGCACGGCGGCTGGGTGCCAGGCCCTGACCCGACTGGGTGAGGCCACCACGCTCGTCGAGCGCTCGCAGCGGGTGGAGTTGCTCGGGGCTCGCGACCCAAGGGAGAAGAGGCCCGACCTGCTCCTCCTTCCGGACTCCCCGCTGCTGCTGGCCTCCGGCCGGGGGGGGCGACTTCAACTCATCGATATCGCACGGGGCGAGGCCGTGGGGGCGCCGGTGGACCTCTCCAGCGAGGAGGTTCGATGGAAGTCCCCATTCGGGCAGGAGAGTCTTGTCCGCAAGCCCGACAGCCTCACGCTGAGCTGGGATGCTCGCGCGCGGGAGCCCTTCGGCTTCTTCGAGGACTCCCCGCGAGGGATGCGGCTCTGGCGGCCGGGCCGCGCGCATCCGCTCTCTCCAAATCCAGAGGAGAAGGCCCAGCAGTGCCTGCCGCTTGCGTACCATCCCCCCGGGCACAGAGTGCTCATGAAGCTCGCCTCCATGGGCGACTGCGGCAAAGGCTCGTCCGAAGTGCAGCAGTTCGACGTGGAGACAGGCCAGCCCGTGGGCCAGCGCGTGCAGCTTGGGGGCTCAGTGGAGTTGCTCGCGTCTTCGGCCGACGGCTCCCGCTATGCCGCGGCGCTCGAGGGCGGAGCGGTGCGGCTCATCGACGCGGTGACGGGTGAGGTCACCGAGCTCCCCGGTGGGCACGCGAAGCACGTCGACTCGCTCTCCTTCCATCCCACGAGGTCGCTGGTGGCCGCGGCGTCTCGTGAAGAGGGCATCGTGCGACTGTGGGACCTCTCCGGAAGCACGTCGGAGCCGGTGACGATTCGCGAGCGCGCGACGCAGGTTCGCTTCAGTCCGGATGGGACGCTGCTGGCCGCGGCGGAGGGTGACAGGGAGCTCCTGCTGCTCGATGCGCGCACGGGCCAGCGGGCTTCGCCCCCCATTCCGCTCTCCAGCGGCGTGTCCCACCCGCTCATCGTGTTCAGCCCGGACGGCAGGCGCCTCGCGGTGGCGGACTCGGGGGAGGGTGTGCTCCTGTTGACGCTCCGGGGGGCCGCTCCGAGCGGGAGCGTCGCGTCCGTGCCGCCATGGTTCACGCGGATCCGCCGGCTCGAGCCGCATGCGATTCCGAAGCCGCCACCCATCCTGATGGGAGGCCGGATCGAAGGGTCGGTGAAGTTCGAGGGCAAGCCCGTCCCCGGCGCGGTGGTGGTGTTGACGCCCGGTTGGGAGTGGGGCGATGCCCAGGCGCTGGGCACGAGGCGCTACCCGGTGAGGCCGGATGGAACCTTCGTGCTGACGAACGTGCCGCGCATCGAGTGGCGTCTCTCGGTCGAGGCGCCGGGGATGATGGAGTGGTCACGGACCATCAGAGGGCGCGGGCAGGCGCGGCACACGGGCATCGACGCCCAACTCGGGCGCTCGGCCACGTTGCGAGGCCGGGTGCTCTCACCCGCGCGGCGGCCCGTGGCTGGCGTGAAGGTGGCCTGGCGGGTGAAGGGGTTGGGCGAGGTCTCCTCGTGGTGACGGACGCGCGCGGGCGGTTCGTGCTCGATCATCTGCGGCCTGGCTCCTACTTCCTGAAGATGAGTGTCTCCAATGGAGACCTCCTCAGCCAGCAGGTGACGCTCGACAAGCCAGCGCCTCGAGACGTGGAGCTGGTCCTCCGCCAGCGCAGCGACCCCGCGGTGCTTCGGCTCCGTGTCCTCACGGCGAGTGGCAAGCCCGTCGCCGGCGCGGAGCTCCTCTTGGCACGCGGCGTGAGCGGCGTCACGGACGCGCAGGGCCGCTGGCACACCGACGAGGTGTCTGCCGCCGAACCCGTTGCCCACTGGAAGGGACGCATGTACAGGCCCACCCCAGAGTCGGTGTCGATTCCCTATGCGGAAGAGGTGGTCATCACCATCCCGGACGCGGAGTTCTGAGCGACGGATGGCAAGCCGCTCCACCTCGCGTTGATGCCCAGCCACCAGCACGAGTCCACGAAGGCCTGGGTGCCTGTCGCGGCCATCTCAACGAGGGTCAGCACGCATGTTCAAGGACAGCGCCGCTTCAGGACTCGGGTCCGAGTACCACCCGCTCGACTCTCCCCAGCTCGAGAATCCCCACCCGTTCCTCGCGCGTGCGCGTCGGGAGGAGCCGGTGTTCTTCAGTCCGGCGCTGGGGGCGTGGGTGGTGACGCGCCATGCGGACATCAGCGCGGTGGTCGCCGATACCGCGCGCTTCTCGTCCGCCGAGTCAATCACGGTCGGTGCCGCGACGACGCCTCCGGAGGTGGTCGCCGCGCTGATGGACGGCTATCCGCTGGTCCCCAGCCTCGTCGACAATGACCCGCCAGCGCATTCGCGCTTCCGGAGCCTCGTCAGCAAGGCCTTCACCGGGCGGCGCCTCACGGAGAAGGAGCCCTTCATCCGCGCCCTCGTGGACGAGCTCATCGACTCCTTCCGGAACGAGGGGAAGGCGGACCTGTTCCTCCGGTTCGCCCACCCGCTGTCGGCCAGCATCATCGCGGAGATTCTCGGCATCCCTCGCTCGGACATCCACAGGTTCCGGCGCTGGTCCGACGAGCTGTCCACGGTCCTCGCGGCGCATGGCCCGCTTGAGCACCAGGTCGCATGCGCGCGAGGCGTGGTCGACTTCCAGCGCTACCTCGCCGCGGCGCTCGAGGAACGCAAGACTTCTCCCCGGGAAGATCTCCTGAGCGACATCGTCACCGGCTCTCAGGGGATGACGCCGCCCCTGAGCATGGCGGAGCTCGTGAGCATGCTGATGCAGGTGCACTTCGCGGGGCACGAGACGACCGCGGGCCTCATCGTGGGCGCGGTGGAGCTGCTGCTCGAGCATCCGGAAGCGCTGCGGGCCCTTCGGGACGACCCGGGCCTCATCGCGGGCGCCGTCGAAGAGGCGGTGCGGATGACCTCCCCCGTGCATGCCATGTTCCGGACCGCGCTGGAGGCGGTGGAGCTTGGGGGTGTTTCCATTCCCAAGGGAGCCCACATCCGGATTGTCTACGCGTCGGCCAACCGCGACGAGGCCCGGTTCCACGAGCCTGAGCGCTTCGACATCCGGCGGGCTGACGTCAAGAAGCACCTCGCCTTCGGGCAGGGCATCCATTTCTGCATTGGCGCGCCGCTCGCGCGGCTGGAGGCACGTCTGGCGCTGGAGGCCCTGCTCCGGAGTCTCCCGGGGCTCCGGCTCGTGCCAGGGCAGACGCCTGGCTTCTTGAGGAGCGTCACCGTCAGGAGGCACGAGAGCCTCCAGGTCGCGTGGGATGCCCACGCGACCCAGGCTCGCTGACGACGGGCCTTCGGCGTCAACTCAACCGTCTACCACCCGTTCCGATAGACGGATTGTCGCACCGCTCCATCAGGGGCGGTGTAGAAGACATCGAGATGTCCAGATGCCTTGCTCACGGCGCCTGGCGCGAAGGACAGCTCACCGCCGAGCCACGTCCAACCGCTCCAACTCGCGCCATTCCAGCTGTTGATCCACAGGCTGTTGTCCGCGCTTCGGGCGAACACATCCAGCAGGTTGGCCCCTCGGGAAGCCACTGCGGGGGACGAAACGAAGTTGCCGCCCAGGGATGACCAACCCGTCCATGTGGTTCCATTCCAGGACTTCCGGATGATGGAGTTGTCTGTCCCCCGGGCGAACACGTCGATTCGGTTGGCGCCCCAACTCACCGCCGCTGGTTCCGACGCCAGGGTACCGTCGAGCGAGCCCCACGGGCTCCAACTGGATCCATTCCAGTAGGACTGCCACAGCTTGTTGTCGGGCCCCCTGACGAACAGGTCCATCCGGTTCGAGCCCCACGCGGCCACGGTGGGTCCCGAGGTGAAGTTACCACCCAGCGTAGACCAGTTCGTCCACGTGGTCCCTGTCCAGGACTTCTGCTGGATGGTGTTGTCGTTTGCCAGGGCGAACACGTCGATGGTGACTGAGTCCTTGCTCACCGCCACGGGGGCTGACGACAGGGAGATGCCGCCGAGCGAGCCCCACGTGCTCCACGCTCCATCCCAGTACCGCTGCCACAATTGGTTGTCGGCCCCTCGGGCGAATACGTCCAACCGGTTCGTGCCGCGAGCGGCCACCGTGGGCCCGGAGGTGAGATTGCCTCCCAGAGAGCCCCAGGGAACGCCATACGTCTGCTGCACTCCTCGTTGGTCCGTGACGCTGAGGTTGCCATCCCCATTCCACTGCGGATTGCAGTAGTTCATCACCGAGCTCAGGTCCCACGCGCCGATGGTCAGGTCACCATTGGAGCCCTGCGGGGGCTCGGTACAAGAGCCTGGAGTGTCCGCGCGGTTCTGCTCGTGGGCGTAGCCCAGGGCGTGGCCGAACTCATGCACGGCAATCGTTTCGATGCAGTATTGGAGTGTGTTCTGGCAGCTGGGGCCCCAGTTGATGAACGTGAAGTTCAGCACCACACCCGCGGAGACGCCGTTGAGAGTGTTTCCCAGACCCTTCGCATGCGGGCCGACGTCACTGATGTTGAGGCGGATGCCCAGGGTCCCTGCCGCGCAAGTGCCCCAGCCGGTGAATCGAATCCCGGAGCGGGCTTCCCACGTACGTGTTACCGCGTCGCGCACCCACTGCCGCTGCGTGGCGCTTCCCGCTCCTGGGTTCTCCCAGCATACGGACACGCTCATCGGCCGCCACAACCGCGCGGAGGCCACATAGAGGTCCGCCTCGCTATTGCGCATGTCCCCTGCGGGCGCAGTGCCGGGCTCCGCTGCCTCAGGTGCTTCCGTGGCGCTGCCACAGCCGAGCAAGGTTCCCAACCCCAATGCAGCGAGCAACACCGCCCCCCGGCGGGATGCGATTCCAATCAGCATGGCGTCCGTCTCCACTCTTCTTTACCAGACGGGCCAGGAATGGTCCTTTCGTCTTGGCAAGGAAGTGGGACGACTCTTTGACAGGTCTGTCTGACATGCTGTTAGTGAATAGTGCGTGCCGGCGCCGATCTGGTTGCGGCGGATGTTTCCTGTCTTGTTGTTGCGCACAGGCGCGCTGGGGAGACGAGAGAGAATGCGGAAAGGCAAGCTGGGTGAGCGGGCTTGCCCGCACGAGCCACTTCCATGGCCCGCACGCATTTGACAGCAGCAACCCCACGCCCTGCTGTGACTTCCGAGGACCGAGGCACCTTGAACGGACGCGGATGCTTTCCTGGCAGGGCTCTTGTCCTGAAATCGCTGGGTGATGTTGGACCATTCTTGGTTTCCGGTCTTCTTGATGTCAGGGTGTTCCGCGACGCACAGGGGCAATTCCATGTCACCGCCTGATTCGCCGACATCGAAATACATCTACATGCCAAGCGATCTGCGCCGCAGTGGGAAGAAAGTTGTACTCCATGAGGCGCTGAAGGCTCATCTCGTCACGGACCAGGCCCATTTGTCGGAGCCATGCGACATGTTCGGCGCGAATCAGGTCAAGCTGGGAGTATGTCTCCGATGGAAAGTGGTGTGCCTGCCGCGGCGTGTTCTGCCAGCAGTGCACGCATGGCGCAGGCAATCTCATCTCGTCCACTAGAGGCGACCGCGATATTCACATTCATGCGGATGGCCTGTTCCGTGCGTTGTGTCGCCGATGTCAGTGAGTCCGCGACAGTGGCGGGCCGCATCGAGATGTCGCCAAGAAGCCGTATGCGCGCCAGCGCCCATCGGCTGCCAGCTCATCAATCAGGTTCGTGATCGAGACGAGCAGCCCGCTGAGTTCGGTGGGATCTCGACGCAGGTTCTCTAGCGATAGAATCGGCTGGACCCAGTGGGTCTGCCCCTATGAAGGTCGCACGAACCTGCGGAACGGCCCGGAAGAGGACGGGACGGCAGGGGACGCGGAGGGATGCCGCAGTGGAGTCGTTCCGGGCGGGTGCGAGGTAAGGGCGCGAATCTACTGGGCTTCTGCACCGTCCATACGAGGGCTCGGTTCCTTCTGCCCCCCATCCAGCGATCAGCGTCGCGAGGAGCGCTCGGCCGCGAGGAGGTCGAGCGCGCGGTCGACTTCCGCGGGGCAGAGGAAAGCGCATTCTCTGCTCCGGCAAACGGCCGTCGAAGGGTATGAGGAACACCATGAGCGCCGAGAGCACACCTACCGAGCCCGAAGTGATGGAGCCTACGTTCTGGCGGAAGAATGGCTGGTCGGCCCGGGTCATCAAGTACGAGGATGATGACGGCTGGGCCGTGGAGATCCGCAAGCAGGGGATCGCCGAGCCCGTCCTCATCAGTCCGTGGGTGATGGGCCGCGACAAGAAGAACCCCAAGCCCTTCGATGCGCCAGCGTTCGCGACCTTCGTGAAGACGGCCTCGGAGGTCCTCGACCGGTCCGCGCGACAGCGCGACCAGGCCATGACGCGGAAGCTCTCCATCGCCTGGGAGGGCCGCTGGTACGAGGTCCGGCTCGAGCTCGTGGCCGATGAGTATGATCCCCACGCGCTGCTCCTGGCCATCGACAACGCGGGCGCGACCGTCGCGAAGCATCGCGTGTCCACGAACTTCAAGTTCAGCAGAGACGTCGCCAACGAGTGGGTGCGCGAAGGCTTCCCCGAGCCCTGAGCTGGCTGTCCTCGACGCCCGGAGTGGTCCCCGGCCACTTCAGGGCTCCGGCGGGTAGAGACTCGCGCGTGGAGGAAATGGCAGTGCGATTTCCGCAAAACATGCGGAATCCGCATCCACGCACTTCCCCGCAGCACGGTCTGTCATGAGGACACGCGGCGCGGACGCGAGGTTCCGGGGGCCCCTCCGCTCGAAAGCCTGACGTGCGACGAGCCTGGAATGACAAATGCTAGGGAAACCTCCCATGAAAATCCAAGCATGGGCCCTGGCGGGCATGGTGATTCTGGGCAGCGGCTGCATCTCCAGCATTCGGACCAGCAGCCACTCATTCCTGGATGCGAAGGAGTCCGAGGCGCTCCTCCAAGGAGGCACGGATGACGCCGCGCGGCGCATCACGGAGTTGATGAGCAAGCGCGGCTTCCCGGTGACGGAGAAGCAAGTCCGCAAGGACAGGAGCGTCGTCTATGTCTTCAAGGGACAGCGCACGGCGTTGACCACGGTGTCGGGGACCAAAATCGTCAGCGGCTCCACGAACACGGTGGGGTCCGTGTTCTTCGTGCTGCTGACGCCCCGCGAGGACGGCGTCACCCGGATGGACTTGATTGGCAAACCCACCATGGACGGCCGCGCGGTGTGCAGTGACGCCCCGCCCGCCTGGGTGCCGAGCTGCGACAAGAATGTCATTACCGGCTCGCTCTGGCACGGCCGGGACCAGATGACCGGGAAGGAGGAGGCGGAGGCCATCCGCGGCATGCTGCTGGAGCTGGGGTTGGGACAGACCAGCGGCCCTGGTGCGTTGATCGCCAGGCCGGAGGCTCTGCCCGAGGCCCCCACCCAGCCGACCTGCGTCGCCTCGGAACATCCGGATTGGGCGAGCGCCTCGGCCGTCGAGAAGAAGAAGCTCCTGGAGATGTGCCGTGCGCCGGCCGCCCAGTCCGCCGACGCGATCTGACACCCGGTCAGTTGAGCGCCGACAGCTCCGCGGTGCTTCACCTCGCCCTCGAACTCCGGGCGCCACGCGCACCTTGCGCGCGTGGCCCCGGGGACCTGCCTACCGCGCGGAGTCGTCCTGCTCGGAGCACGCCGAGGACGCGTCGACGTCCTCGGAGGACATCAGCTCCTCCTCGATGTCCTCGGCCGTCAGCGTGGGCACGCACGTCGTACCCGAATGATAGAGGTCCGCCCACATTCCGCAGGTGATGACTCGCGAGGTCCAGGGCACTGCACACTTGAGGCTGCACGACTCGAACTCTTCACAGGCGATGTCACAGTCCAGCGGCAGCGCCGACGCGGACAATGGAGCCAGCACCAGCGCCAGGACACCCGCGAACGACGACTTCGAGATGAGTTTCATGTGGTCTCCGCGACAGGACTTCGGGTTGAGCAAGCCGTGCCACGTCACACGGCGGCGCAATTATCCAGCTTAAGCCGGAAAACATCAAAGTCAGTCATGCCGGGTCGGGCGCCACTCCCCATGAATGGACGGAACACCGGGCGACGCGCACGCGAGCGCCATCGGCGGTGAGTCGCTCGGGATGTGGCCCGCCGGGCGCGGCGGTGGCTCACGGCGCTTCCAGCACCGTCTCCTGGTTCGGGAGGCCCGCGCGGGGTTCTCCCATCGCGGTGCGCACCCACCGCGCCAGCTCCAGCGGGCCTGCGTCCGGGCGTGCGCGTCGCGGTGGGGTGAGCATCCGGTGAAGGGCCTCGGCGGAGGCCACGCGGTCCTCCGGTCGCCTCGAGAGGCAGGCGTGGAGCACGGGCCTCAGGTCCTCGTCCACGTCGGCCAGGGCGCCGAGCTTCGCCTCGCGGATGTTCTCCAGGGTCTCGAAGGGCGTCTCCCCGTCGAAGGGCCTGCGCCCGGTGAGCAGCTCGTGCAGGAGGATTCCGAGCGAGAACAAGTCACTGGTGGCGCCCAGCACTCCGCCGCGGGCCTGCTCCGGGGACATGTAGCCGTAGGTTCCCTTGCGCACGCCGGAGCGCGTCTGGTCCTTCGGCAGGGTGGCCTTGGCGATTCCGAAGTCACCCAGGTCGTGCACGCCCACGAGGTTGCGGTGGCTGAGCCTGGCGCCCAGCCTGCGATGTGCCCCACGGCCGCGCCTCGGGGACTCAGGGCGAGCGCCACCAGGGTGGAGCTCATTCCACGCAGGGCCCCCACGCCGCGCGCGCACGGTGCGCGGGGCAAGTCGTGCGCAGCCGAGCAGCAGGTTCTCCTCGGAGCTGAGCTTCGGGAGCGGCCGGAGGGGCCATGTGGTCTCCGAGTCGCGGGCCACCCCGTCCGCGACGACGAACAACCCCAGGTCTCCCCGGCTCACCCAGGCATCCTCGTTGTGCGCACGGCGTCCCACGTGCGTCCATCCCGCGCTGTCGATTCGCATGGCCTGCTCCTCCAGTGCCCCGCTGCATGGGCAAGAAGGAGTCCGCCGCCAGGGCCCCGAAACGACGTGGGCGCCTGGGGTGTGCGGTCCCCAGGACGCCCGTTCGGCGCTCCCTTCACTGGGGAGCCTGGACCCCAGGGGGGCGCCGGAAAAGGCAGACGCCGTTGATCGTCGGAATCAGGGCGCGACGGTCAGGTCCCCGGGAGACCGGGGCGCCACCTCGTAGGTGGTCTCGTACTGGGCGGCC
The DNA here is from genome assembly GCF_013372595.1 of Myxococcus sp. AM011. NCBI lineage: Bacteria > Pseudomonadati > Myxococcota > Myxococcia > Myxococcales > Myxococcaceae > Myxococcus > Myxococcus sp. AM011. Next base: position 7,105 of record NZ_JABXEM010000037.1, on the reverse strand, counting down.
AGTCCCACCACGGTGAGGGTGTCTCCCAGCTTCAGCGCCTGCAGCCCGCTCGCGTCGAAGCCGGCCGAGACGTGGACGAACACCTGCACCTCACCCGAGCCGTCATTCACGTAGAGCTTGTAGCCGTAGGGCGAATCGTCCTGGAACGTCTGCGTCACGTCGCCCGTCACCTTGATGAGCTGACCCTCGACGGACTCGTTGACGGCGCCGGTGGTCACCGTCTTCGCGGAGACAGTCTGCGAGCCGCTCAGCAGCTCCACGTCCTCGGGATTGGCCTTCAGGATGCGCAGCTTGTTCTGCTCGTCGAGCGTCCCGGTGACGCGGACGCGGGAGCCCAGATTGAACGACTGCTTCTGCTCCATCTTGACGTAGACGCCGCTCGTGGCGTCCTGCAACGCGAAGCCCTCGTCGCCCAGGGCCGAGGCGAACGCTCCGGGCTGGACGCTGACGTAGCCCTCGATGGTGGCCTGCGTCCCTGTCGCCTGCGCGCGCGCCTCGGCGATGGGAGTCGAAGTCGACTCGTCCGAGTCGTCACAGGCGGCAATGAAGACGCACAGCGCGGTGAACAACGCACGGGAGAATCGCGGAAAGCTGCTTTCGAATGGGGTCATGCCGCCCCTTAACGCGGAGCGGCTCTCGTGAGCAAATCAACAATCAAAAGGATTCCGCGCGGCTTTGGCGGGCTCGGTGGGGACAGCCCGGGCGGATGCGTGAACAGAACGCATGTGAAGCACCTTACAGTCGGCGCCAGCATGGCATGGAGCCCTCCCAATGTCGGGATGTTTGGACTGAACTTCCCGACGTTGCCATTCACTCGTCTGGGAGGACGACGCCATGAAGAACTCCATGACCCTGGATGCGGGGCTCGAAGCGATGGGCGAGGCCACCGCGGCGCGGTTGAAGCTGACGCCCGAGCAGCGGGTGCTGCTCGCGAATCATGTCGACGCCGAGGGAGATGAGGCAAAGGCCGCCATGGTGCTCGGCGAGGCCGTCGACATGCCCTTCAGCATGCCCATCGTGGGAGGGATGGGCTCGCTCACGACCGAGAGGCAGATCACCGCCTGGGTCAGCCTCTCGGGCTATTTCCAGGTCGCCGCGCCGCCGGAGGGGACGTGGAGCATCCGGGTGACCGACATGGCCCGGAGCGGTCGACTCGTCCTGGCCGCCCAGGGAATCCCGTGCGGCCAGCAGGTCCCTTTCTCATACAGGACGGGAATCACGTGCCAGCTGAGGTTCTCCGTCCAGTGGAGCCAGGCGGACGACACCACGCTCCAGGGGCAGGTCCACACCCGCTACTGAGCCACCTTCAACGGGCGGCTCGCCGGAGCGCGGTCTCGAAATGGGCGGTCACGCAGCCGGAGCTGCTCGCTCGGGCTGCCGCGTCTCATCATCCGCCCAGCCTTCGATACCATGCGTCGGTCCGGGCAATGGCATCCTTGCCGATCCGCAACGCCATTGACTGCTCCGCCGCGATTTCAATCCAGGGGGCCAGCAGCCGATGGACCTCCCGGTAGAGAGGGAGCGTGTCCCCTTGGCTGACATCTCCGAACAGGGGCCTTGGCCCCGCCTGGATGAGGGTGCCATGGCGACACTCAATCAGCTCGATGTCGCTCGGAAGCTGGCGCCGCAGGACCATGGCGCCGCCGAGCTGCTTCAATCTCTCGGAGTCGATCATCGTCAGCCAATTCACTCCGGGGATGCCATCACCGCCGGCCGCCTTGGCGTCGAAAGGGATGCGGACGATGTTGATCCCTGGATGACGCATCGACATGTCCCACGCATGTGTTTCGCTCGCCTGCTTGTCGTAGCGCGAGCACTCGAAGGTGAAGCCCGCGAGTCCACTGCGGAAGGGAAACACATCAGCCAGTTGCCGCACGAACGCGAGCATCTCGCCCGGCGTTTCCTGGGCGGCTCCCGCTGGGAGCGCCAGTGACAAGATGTTGGCCTGGTTGCTCGCGTCCACGTTCCAGATTTCATACTTGGCGACAGGCGCCTCCTCGGGGCCCTGGCTGGCCTTGAGTTCCAGCGCGAGGTAGTTCTTGCGAGGCGTCGTCGGCGCAAGCCACGCGCCGAGCAGGCCGAGCACCCGCTTCGTGACGGGCTTGTGGGCCTTCATGGTTTCGGTGGCGTGAAACGTCAGCCTCTCGGGCGGACACCGGGCCAGGAACAAGTCCCAGGTGGACAGCAACCCGGCGGCCTCGTCATAGAACGAGCGATGGGTGTACAGGTTGATGCCGAAGACCAGTGAGGTCAGCCTGATGTCGCCCTGAATGAGTTCGAGGCCCTCGGGCATGAGGGTGGGGGGACGTTCGGTGACCATGGAGTTCCGGGAGGCTGGTGCTGGGGTGGCGTGACGCGGGAGCATAGCCCCTGTCTACCTCCCGGGAGGTAGAGCCAATCCACACCGACTCCTGAGATGAATGGCGTGTCGAAGGCCTTCATCTCCAGGAGTTGGCGTGAACGTTCCATGGGTTGCCGTGCTGCTGATGCTGCCGGCCGGATGTGCGACAGCGCGTGAGGTGCGGCTCGACGTCGGGCGGGGCGAGCCCATCGTCTACACTCCTGTCGAGTCCGACCCCATCGAACTGGATGCGGACGCCTTTGGAAGCGCGCTCACCCGCCTCGCGCTCGAGCTGCAATGGGAGTCAGCGCACCAGGAAGCGGGGCCTGGCCGTGCGGCGGGTCCCTCCGCGGCCTCATCCCATGAGCGCACCTGTCAGCGGCAAGGCTCTCCGACGAGGTGTCTCGGGCTGCTGGCGAGAGGATTCGCGGTGGGCCCCCGGGAGCGACACATGCTGGCCCTCGCGTTCTCCCTCGACCCGGTCTGGAATGAAGTCGAGGATGCTCTCGGCGAGGCGGTGAACCCCCTCGTGTGGCGAGCCATGGTGGCCAGCCTGGTGGAGGCGGTCCTCTCCAGGCCCGAGGAGCGTGAAGCCATCGCGACCGTGGCGACCCTCATCGCGTATCTGGGCACGGGGCCGGTGTGGACGCTCCAGCGGGGCTTCCAGCGCCTCCAGGAGGAATCCCGGGACGCGCGGAGCCTCGAGGAGCTCGAGGGCGCGGGGCACCGCTTCGGGCGCATCCTCGGCGACAGCGGCACGCGGGTCCTGGTGCTCGTCGCGCTGTCGATGCTGGGCGGCGAGAGCGGCATGGCGACCGAGGTGCACGCGCTGCCACGCTTCGCACGGGCGGCCGCGCGAGCCCAGATGGAAGGCGGCTTCCTGCTCCCAGCGGCCTTGCTGGGCGAGGTTCAGTCGCTCTCACTTTCCTCGGCGGGGGAGCTGAACGTGAGGCTTGTGCCCACGGCCGTCGCCGCCGTGGCCCTGGGCTCGGGTATCGGCGTGGAGGCCTGGCCCGCCGCGAGTGTCGTGCAGGGGGACCCGGAGGGTGTCGTCCATCACATCTGCGCGGACGTACACGACGTCGCGGAGATGGCGGGCGACGCATGGGCGCCGGAGTTCGAGGAGCTCTTCGCGAGAGCGGAGATGAAGCTCAGCGCCCCCGAGAATCAGGTCCGCATCCGAGGGCACCGGGGGCCGCACTCCCGCGAGTACCACAACGAGGTCTTCAGGCGCGTGGCCCTGGCGACAGGGGGCTGCCGCAACCCCACCCAGTGCCGGCTCGCGCTGACGGACGAGCTGGCGAAGATTGCCCGGGACCTCGTGCACGAGAAGTCCGTCCTGCGGAAGCTCGTGACGGACAAGGGCGTCTCGTCGAGAGTTCAAACCGAGCTGTTGGAAGCCGGGCGATAACGCGCATACTGCCTTCGTCAGCCGCACATCGACGAGAGGTGGTTCCGTGAGACATGCGTGCTGGGCCCTCGGCGCCATGCTGGTGATGACCGCTTGCGCGGCGCCCTCGACGCTGAGCCCCATGGCCATCCGGCTGGCGCCCGGGAGCGCGCGGCACGTCACGACGCGCGGCGGGCTGCGCACCGGGCCCCGGTTGACCGTGCCTCTCCAGGAGCCCGAGTCCTTCGAGGGCAACGACAAGCCCTTCTCGTCGCCCCAATGGGCCGTGGCCTACGACTTCGACGTCATGGTGCCCGTGGACGGGCCCACCACCCAACTCCACCTGGGCTTCCAGGGCGAGCTGGGCTGCGGCGCGGACACGGACATCAGCTGTCCCGTGCCCGTGCCTGGCTACGGCCTGTCCATGGGCCTGTCACACCACCTGCGTTGGGGCCGCTGGAGCCTCGCCCCCGCGTTCATTCTCCGTGGGGCCACGGACTTCGGCCTCGGCAGCGAGGGTGGGCCCGGCAGCATGTTGGGCGTGGAGGGGTCCCTCTCCCTGGGCGTGGACCTGGGCGGCGCGACCGTGGGCGTGGTGCCCTTCTTCGGCGTGCACCGGCTCATCGTGTCCGAGCGGACCGTCAGTGCCACCTATTCGGGTCTTGCGCTGGCGGGACACTTCGCGATGGAGGAAGGCTCCTTCATCGAACTCACCGCGGGGGCCGGCCACGTCAAGGTTCGCGGAGTGGAAGGCTGGTGGGTGCCCATTTTCGGCCTGCGCGGGGGCCCGTGAGCAGAAATTTTTGACAGTGCATGATGTCTTGAATCCCGAGATTCGAGACGGATTGCTCATCCAGAGTTGTCGCTGAGGGTTTGGGGTGGGGGCGCGCTATGAGACATGGCGCGCGGCCACGGTGGGAAGCCCACGCCGGGCGGCGCGTTCCCTCGTAGTCAGATAGACGAGCATTCATGTTCAAGCAGGCAGCAGTCCTCGCGGTGACCGGTGTCGCATGGCTGGTTGGTTGCGGCGGTATGGACCCGCGGATGGAGAACGAGGAGATCATCTCCAACCTCATCGAGGCCGGCTATCCGGCCAGGGACATCCGGGTCATCGACGAGGCTGTTTTCGTGGGCGGAGACACGCGTGTGACGCTCCAGGCCTCCCGAGAGATGCTTCAGGCCCCCCCGGGGAGCGCCGAGCAATACAGCTCGACCAACGTCGTCGGTCCCGGAGTGACGAAGATCTGCATCAACCCCACGGCCGGATACAACAGCTACTCCAATTTGAGCCAGGGGCTCGACCTGGCCATCGCCAACTACAACGAACTCGGTCTGCGATTCACGTTCGTGCGCGGTTCGACGATCGGCTGCTCCGCGACCATCGTCGCGGCGATCTCCATCAAGGAGAACAACTGGGCGGACTTCCCTTCGTTCGGCCTGCCCGGCGGGTCCATCAACATGCTCCCCGCGCTGGACACCTACAACCTCGACATCAACGAGCACATCATCACGCACGAACTCGGCCATACCCTCGGCCTGCGCCACACGGACTACTACAACACCAGCATCAGTTGCCTTCGCCCATACCCCGACCCCGAGTCAGATCCGGAGAATGTGGGCGCCATCCACATTCCGGGGACGCCGACCACCGCCGTCTACGACGGGTCCGTCATGAACGCCTGTTCCAACCTCGGCAGTACCGGCGAGTTCACCAGCACCGACGCCACCGCGCTGAGAGCCCTCTACGGCCCGAGCGAGGTCCCGAACTGCTTGAACGTCGACCTCACGGTCTTCCGAGGGCAGACGGGGGCCCAGGGTCGCTGCACCTGCTCCTCGGGGGGCTCAGGGCCTGTCTGGGGAACGAATCTCTACACCGATGATTCGAATATCTGCACCGCCGCGGTGCACGCGGGTGTCATCTCCACCAGCGGTGGGACGGTGGTCGTCGAAATCCAGCCGGGCCAGAGCACCTACGTGGGGACCACCCGCAACGGCGTCACCACGAACTCCTACGGCGCCTGGGCGGGGAGCTTCCGCCTCATCGGTGCTCAGACGCCTCAGCCGCCGCCGATCTGCTCCAGCTTCAACTTCATGTCCTATCGTGGGCAGAACGGGACGCAATTCCGGTGCAACTGCCCGACGGCGAGCCTCGGAGCCTCGATCTGGGGGACGGACCTCTACACCGATGACTCGGATGTCTGCACGGCGTCCGTGCACGCGGGCGTGATTGCCTCCACTGGTGGACAGGTGACCGTCACCATCCAGCCGGGGCAGGGCGGCTATGCGGGCGCCACCCGCAACGGTGTCACCTCGTACGCCTACGGTTACTGGCCGGGGAGCATCTCCCTCAGCCCGTAATCGCCCCGTCGGCGATGGGCGGCCCGGAAAGCAGTGCTCCGGGCCGCCGCGTTCAATTCGTCCCATTCAATGACAGACCCCGGAGGACCCACGAGTGTGAGTGCCCACCCGGGTCACTTCGAACCGTGTTGTCCTGCCTGGGAGAGGTCACCGTGACGGATGTGGCCGGCTTCCAAGCGGTGCCGGAGCAGGGCGCCGAGCAAATCATCCGAGACCTCATCGCCCGCGGCGAAATCAATCTCGTCTTCGAGCCCGAGAGGCGGGTGTACGTCGTCGGCCAGTTGGTGAAGCGCGCGGATGGTCGCCCGTGTCCGCGCCGTGAGCACGAAGGCGCTTGCTCGCGTAGATTGGCGTCCCTTCCGCTGGAGTCGCCACGTGCGCAATCTGGATTTCAGTTCCTGGCAGGCGCTCCTGTCGACGCTGCTCGGCCTCGCCATCTTCACGCTGCTCGGCGTCGGCATCCGCCTGCTCGCGATGCAGACGATTCAGCAGCGCCGCGAGCGTGAGAACCGGCAGATCAACGAACGCCTGCGCACGTTGATCGCCGCCTACAAGACGCTCGGCGGCTCGTTCACCGGAGACCTCGCCGTCGACCCGACGCACCTGCGCGAGCTGCGCCAGCGCGCCGCGCTCGCTGGCGCTCCCGCCGTGGCCGTCGCCGAGTCCGTACAGGCGGTCGAGAGTCTTCGTCCAGGCGATGACCGCTCGCGCCGCGTGCGGGACGCAGTCGAGGCGGCCCTGTCGGACATCATCCTGCTCGGGACCGAGGACCAGGTGCGGCTCGCGGCCAAGGCCGCCACCGAGCTCGCCGAAGGTCGCCCGATTCACACGCACGACCTCGTCGTGTCACTGCGCGACTTCATCCGCACGGTGCTCGATCTCGAGCCAGTGCCAGCTTCGCTGGTGATTCCGAAACAAGGCCCAACCCGTCCCTCCGCGGGCGGCGCACGCGGCAAGGGCGAAGGCGCGGGGAAGGATGACGCGCGACAAGGCGGAGGCAAGGGCACGGGTGGAGG
>NZ_JABXEM010000379.1:0-8139 GCF_013372595.1 Myxococcus sp. AM011 | reverse complement strand
GCCGTGGACAGGTTCATGCTCCGCCGCCCCTCCAGCATCGGAATCGTCAGCGCCGTCCCTGTCCCCCCCTCCATCACCTCCGGCAACAGCCCCGTCACCTCCGAGCCGAACACCAGGTGGTCCCCCTCCTCGAACCGCGCCTCGAACAACGTCTGCTCCGCCCGCGCCGAGAACAACCACCGCCGGGCCTCCGGATACGCCTCCACGTACGCCCCATAAGTCGGGTACAGCCGTAGAAATACCTTGTCCCAGTAGTCCAACCCGGCCCGCTTCAGGTTCCGGTCATCGATGGAGAAGCCCAGGGGCTCCACCAGGATGAGCCGGCAGCCCGTCACCGCGCAGAGGCGGGCGACATTGCCGGTGTTGGGGGGAATCTGGGGGGAGACCAGAACCAGATGCAGAGGACGCGCCAGGGGCTCGAGCATGGGGTAGAACGCGCTACATGCGCTGGAAGGTGACCAACGAGACGCGGCAGAAGCCGCTGGCGGACCGGGCGGAGAAGGCCACCTCCTTCGCCCAGCGCTTCAAGGGACTGATGGGGCGCGAGCAGCTCGCCGTGGGCGAGGGCCTCCACATCCAGCCCTGCAACTCCATCCACACGTTCTTCATGCGCATCCCCATTGACGTCGCCTTCCTGGACGCACAGGGGCGTATCGTCAAGCAGATGATGGCGCTGCCGCCCTGGAGGACGACGTCCGTGTACTTCCAGGCCCGCTCCGTGCTGGAACTGCCCGCGGGCGTCCTGGCCGCGAGCGGCACCCAGGAAGGGGACCGCTTGAGCTTCGAGCCTGCCTCCCCAGCCCCGGTGTCCCCTGTCTGACCGCACCAAGAGCACGTCTTTTGACCGTTTTCCGAGCGCTTTGTTAACGTGCGCCGCCAGTTTCTCGTCCCCTTAGAAGAGTCCCCGCGCATGCGCATCGAGGTAGCCGGCAGCACCCACGTCGGGATGAAGCGGAACCACAACGAGGACAACTTCCTCATGTTGCCCGATGAGCACCTCTTCATCGTCGCGGACGGGATGGGCGGGCACTCCTCAGGAGAAATCGCCAGTCGCATCGCCGTGGACGAGTTGGGTGAGTTCTACAAGATGACGTCCAAGGACCAGGACAGCACCTGGCCCTTCAAGATGGATAAACAGCGCAACTATGACGAGAACCGGTTGGCCACCGGTATCAAGCTCGCCAACGCGCGCATCTTCGAGAAGGCCAGCAGCGAGTCGAAGTACAAGGGCATGGGGACGACCCTCGTCAGCCTGCACTTCGCCAACGACGTCGCATACGTCGGGCACGTGGGTGACAGCCGCGTGTACTTCTTCCGCTCCGGAGCCCTCAAGCAGATCACCGAGGACCACTCCCTGCTCAACGACTACCTCAAGGCGAAGAAGCTCTCGCCGGAGGAGGTCGAGAACTTCCCGCACAAGAACGTCATCGTCCGGGCCCTCGGCATGAAGGAGAACGTCCAGGTGGACGTCTCCCGCGTGGAGCCGCAGCCGGGCGACGTCTTCCTGCTGTGCTCGGACGGCTTGAGCGGCATGGTGACCGACCCGCAGATGCAGGAGATTTTGGGTCGCACGCCGGAGCTGGACAAGGCGTGCTCCCAGCTCATCGACATGGCGAACGCCGCGGGCGGCAACGACAACGTCACCTGCGTGCTCGCCCGCTACCACGCCGCCTGAGCCGAATCAGGCGGTGCGCAGGAAGACCCGCAGCGCCTCGGCCACTCCCCAGGCCTGGGCGATGCACCCCCTTGGCCTGAAGGGGGGCGTGGCGTCGAAGATTTCGCTCACCTGCCCGACGCCCGCCTGTCTCAGGTGGGTCTCCAGGCCGTCCATGACGTCCCGCAGGTGGGCGCGGTCCGGCTGAACCCGCAGCGCCGCGTCCACGTAGTGGCCAATCAGCCAGCTCCACACCGTGCCCTGGTGGTAGGCCGCGTCGCGCGCGCGCAGGTCTCCGTCGTACGTGGCCTTGTACTCGTCGTGGTCCGAGGCCAGTGAGCGCAGCCCCACCGGCGTGAGCAACTCCGTCTCCACCTTGTGCAGCACGTCCGGCCACCGGTCCGGGTTGAGCACCGGGTGCTTGAGCGACAGGGCGAAAATCTGGTTGGGCCGCACGGCGACGTCATTGCCACCGCCTTCCCCGTCCACCACGTCGTACAGGCACCGCTCCTCGGGATTCCAGAAGCGCTGGTTGAAGGACTCCTGGGCGCGTTGCGCGGCCTGCGCGTACGGCGTCGCGTCCAGTCCCTGGAGCGCGGCCCACTCCGCCATCAACCGCATGGCGTTGAACCACAGCGCGTTGAGCTCCACGGCCTTGCCGCGCCGGGGCGTCACCACCCAGCCGTCCACCTTCGCGTCCATCCAGGTGAGCTGGTAGCCCTCCTCGCCCTGCGTCAGCAGTCCGTCCTTGGGGTCGATGCGGATGTTGTGGCGCGTGCCCTGCTCGTGCTTGCGGACGATGTCCTCGAACGTCGGATAGAACTCGCGCAAGAGCTCCATGTCCCCAGAGGCCGTGACGTAGCGGTCCACCGCGTGGAAGAGCCAGAGCGTCGCGTCGGCCGTGTGGTACAGCCCGTCCGCCTCGCCCTCCGGGAAGAGGTTGGGCAACAGCCCGTCCTTCACGTGGTGACGGAAGGTGCGAAGAATCGCCGCCGCCTCGCGGAAGCGCCCCGAGCACACCGTCAGCCCCTCCAACGAAATCATCGTGTCGCGGCCCCAGTCGGTGAACCAGGGGTAGCCGGCGATGACGCTGCGGGCATCCTCGCCAATGGCCCGGGCCCACGCGTCGTCACGCGGGCGCATGGGGTCGACGATGAACTGGTCCCCCGCGAGCACCAGGCGCGCCGCGGTGCCCGTCCTCGCCGCCGCGGGCGCGCGCTCCAAGAGGCGCCACTCGCGCTCGCGCTCCATGTCGAAGCTCATGGCCGGGTCGCGGTCCAACCGCGACCAGTCGTCCACCGTGGCTCCGAGCGACAGCCGGCTGCCCGGCCGCACCGTGCACTCGAAGTAGCCGGGGCTCGCCTGCGTTTCAATATGCGGCATCCCCCGGGCGCGCTCCGTCCGGTAGAGCTGCGGCGAGGAGATTTCAGGCAGCGCCACGAAGGGCACCGTGCCGTCGGCGTACAGCCGCAACTTCAACGCCGGCGCGTCCTTCTCCGCCAGCATCTCGATGCGCTCGCCCTGGAGGATGACCTTCGGCTGGCAGTAGCCGTGCGGGAAGTCGTGCTCGTGCACGCGGAACACCGGGAAGGGCCGCAGCCGGAGCTTCACGGGAGGCCCGGACAGGTGCGCCCACTCGATGAAGAGCGTGTTCTCGCCGTGCACCAGCACCAGCCTGCGACGCAGGCGCGTGGCACCCAGGACGTACTCCCATTCGGGGATGAGGCCATCCAGCCGGAAGGAGTGCAGCAGCGAGGTGTCGCCCATCAGCGTGCCGTCGGCGCGCACCTCTCCCTCCAGCCGGTAGGTCTGCCCCTCCACGCGGGCGGTCTCCACCAGCCGGGACAGCATGACGGTGCGGCCCCGCTCGGGCAGGGTGGGGATGAAGAGGCCGTGGTAGCGGCGCGCATTCACCCCCGCCAGCGTGCTGGACGCGTAGCCCCCCAGGCCATTCGTCACCAGCCACTCCCGGCCGAGCACCTCGATGGCCGGCGCTCCCACCGGCCAGGCGAACTTCAGCTCGGGCAAGCCCCGCACCCGGCTCATCCTCCCGTCCGCGTGTCGCGGTCCGTGGGGCTCCTTCCCGTGCTCGTCATCCACAGGGCGGTCATCCCCGGTACGCGCCATGTTGTCGCGACCCTCAGTGAGTCCAGTGAGCAAGAGCCTGCACCTCCGAATCGAACCTCTTCACTCGACAGCCCAACACGCCACCCTTCATCCCGAGGTGGCGCCAACAAGGGCTCGGGGCACGGAGAGAGCTCCAGCTCGCTCCCCAGGTTGACGAGCAACAGCCGGTCGCCTTCCTGCTCGCCGCCCGAGTAGCGCAGCACGAAGGCGTTGGGTGAGAGGACGGCCCCCGAGAGCTGGCCGCCGTCCTGTCGGGCGAGCACCGGGTCCTCTCGACGCAGCCGGAGCAGCTCACGGTGCAGGGTGAGCGGCCCCTCGTTGCGCTCCCGCTCGCTCCAGTCGAGCCGGGAGCGGTGGAAGGCCTTCTCGTCCACGTGCTCCACGTAGCCCTCGTGCTCCAGCGCGTGGCGGGCGCTCTCGAACTGGCCGAGGTAGTGCTCCCGTCCCTTGCGCACCAGCGGCTGGAGCTCCGGCTTGTGGTCCACGAAGTAGAAGAACGGCGTGTTCGCGAACCACTCCTGCCCCATGAAGAGCAGCGGCGTCTGGGGCAGCAAGAGCCACAGCGTGGTGAGCGTGCGCGCCAGTCGCTCCCCGCAGAGGCGGTGCAGCCGCTGGCCCTGGAGCATGTTCGCGAGCTGGTCGTGGTTCTGGAGATAGAAGATGCACGCGCTCGACGGCACGCGCAGCAGCGGACTGCCCCGGGCCTTCTTCTGCCAGCGGTAGTACTGCCCCTGATAGAGCGAGTTGCGCAGCACGCACGACAGCAGCTCCTGCGCCGTGCCTCGATAGTCCTGGAGGTACGCCTCCGCCCGTCCCGTGGCGGCGACGCGCGTGGAGTGGTGGAAGTCATCCACCCAGAGGGCATCCATCCCCCAGCCGCCCCGCTCCGCCGCCCTCACGCACAGCTCGTCCTGGGGTTCGTTCTCCGCGATGACGAGGACGCCCCGCCCGCCGCTCGCCTCGCGCACCGCCTGGGTCAGCTCCTTGACGATGTGGCACGGCCCGTCGTCATACAGGGCCTGCGTCGCATCCACGCGAAGCCCGTCGAAGTGGTACTCGGCCACCCACGCACACGCGTTCTGGATGAAGAAGTCGCGACTGGGCCCCGCCGCGGGTCCGTCGTCGAAGTTCGTCGGCTCGCCCCACTCGTTCTCGTACTTGCGGGTGAAGTAGTCGGGCGAGTACTGCGCCAGGTAGTTCCCGTCCGGCCCCAGGTGGTTGTAGACGACGTCCAGCAGCACGCCGAGCCCCAGCGCGTGCGCGGCGTCCACGAAGGCGCGCAGCTCCTCCGGTCGTCCGTACTGGAAGCTGGGCGCGAACAACTGCGCGCCGTCGTAGCCCCAGTTGAAGCGCCCGGGGAACGTGTGCAGCGGCATCAACTCCAGGCAGGTGACGCCCAAATCCTTGAGCAGCGGCAGCTTCGCGGTGGCCGCCGCATACGTCCCCTCGGGCGTGAAGGTGCCCAGGTGCAGTTCGTAGAGCACCTGCCCCCGGATGCAGGCCAGCCCCTTCCAGTCGCCGTCCGTCCACGGGTGAGTGTGCGGGTCGACCACCTCGCTGAAGCCATGCGGGCCCTCGGGCTGGAAGCGCGAGGCGGGGTCGGGGAACTCTTCACCTGAGTCCAGGCGATACTTGTACAGCGCCCCCACGGGCACCGGATGCACGGCCTCGAAATAGCCTCGGTCGTCCCCCGTCAGCGGAAGCGGCTGCGACGCGCCTCGCACCACCACTTCGACACTGCGCCTGCGAGGCGCCCACACACGGAAGTGGGTGCTGTCTCCCCCCGCTGGCCTGGCCCCCAGAGAACCTCGCCACTTCATGCCCCAGACCTCCCCTTGTTCCCGCGCCGAACTCCCCCGGCCCAGGCAGGCTGTCCGCGACCAAAGGTAGGGCCCATTGTCCGAAACGGCGACCTTCGAGCGGAGGACAGAGCCCGCTCGCACGCCGTGCGGTAACCGACCCTTTCCGGGCCGGCTCCGTGCGCGTGGAGACAGGGGAGGTCAGCGGCCGGTCAGCGGCGCGGGAATCCGGTGCGCCCCCCAGGCGAGCACCTCGGTGAGCGTCTCACCGGGCGCAATCGACGTCTGCTCGAAGACGGCGGCGCTTTGGAGCCGAGCTCCCGCGTCCACCTTCACCCCGGCGCCCAGCGACACGGACTCGCCCACGACGGCGCCCTCCGCCACCGTGACGCCGCGGCCGAACCAGGCGGGGCCCTCCACCTTCGCTCCACACACGTGCGCGTCCGGATGCGCCCACGAGGAGCCCGGCCCGCGCACCGTGCCGGCGAGCGGTGAGTCCGCCCCCAGCCACTCCAGCCGGACGCGGCCCGCGAGCACGTCCCGCACCGTGGCCAGGTAGCGCGACGGCGTGCCCAGGTCGGACCAGTAGCCATCCACGCGCGCGCCGCGCACCACCTGCCCCTGGGCCATGGCGCGCGCGTAGACCTCGCGGTTGATGTCCTCGGGCCCCTCGGCGCTCATGAAGTCGAAGACGCGCGGGGACATGACGTGCACGCCCGTGAAGTGCCACGGAGTCAGGCCCTCGCCTCCAGGCCCGTGCCCCGCGATTCTCCGCACGCGCCCCGACGCATCCAGCTCCACCGACGCGTACTTCTCTCCCTCCGGCATCGGGAGCAGCACCATCGTCGCCAGCGCTCCGGACGCCTGGTGCATCGCCACCACGGGACGCAGGTCCACCGGGTAGAGGATGTCGCCGTTGAAGACGAGGAAGTCTCCGTCGGAGAGGAAGTCGCGCAGGCCTCGGATGCCGCCGCCGGTGCCCTGGATGACGGGCTCGCGCACCACGTGCAGCGGCAGCTTCGCGCGCTCACACTCTTCGCGAGCCACCTCCTCCATGGTGTCCGGCAGGTGGTGGGTGTTGATGCCCACCGCCGTGACGCCCGCGGCCTTCAGCACCGCCAGGTGGTAGCGGAGCAGCGGCTGCCCCAGCAAAGGGAGCGCCGGCTTGGGCCAGCGCTCCGTCAACGGACGCAGGCGGGTTCCCAGCCCCGCGCAGAGGACCATCGCCTTCATTGTCGACTCCCCTCTTCAGCCGAGTGGGTGGCTCAGGCCGCCAGCTCGGGGACGTACTTCGCCACCAGCTCCTGCAACTCACGCAGCTCCGGCCGCCGACGGAACGCCTCGCGCACGTAGCGCAGCGACGCGGGGATGGAGACGAGGAAGCCCGGGTTGCCCTTCACGCGGTTGATGTACTCGAAGCGGCCCGCGTCCTTCAGCTTGCGCTGCACGGTGAGCAAATCGAAGAACGCCTTGAACTCCACCGCTTCTATCTTCTCGCCGCTCGCCTCCTGGAACGTGGCGATGTAGCGGTCCAGCATCGCGTCCACGAAGTCCCGGTCCAGCTCCACGTAGCTGTCGCGCAGCAGCGCCACCAGGTCGTACTGGCGCGGGCCCTGGAGCGCGTCCTGGAAGTCGATGACCACCAGCTCGCCCTCCTTCACCATGATGTTGCGGCTCTGGTAGTCGCGGTGCGTGAAGCCCCGGGGCGCGGCGGCGAGCTGCTTCGCGATGTCGCGGAACGTCGAGTCCAACCAGGCGCGCTCGGCGTCCGTGGGCAGCTTGCCGCTCCACGCCTCCAGGCCCCACTCGCGGAAGTGGTGAAGCTCCCAGTCGTACAGGTCCTCGTCGAACGAGCGCGTGAAGGCCAGGCAGTCCGGGTCCTGGTTCTTCTCCGCCTGCACCCGCAGCCGCGCGAGCAGGTCCACCGCGCGGGTGTAGAGCGCGTGGTTGTGCTTGCCGCCTTCCAGCGCGGCCTCGAAGGTGATGTCGCTCAGGTCTTCAATCACCATCATCCCCGCCGGCTCGTCGTAGCGGAGGATGGCGGGCACGCGCACGCCGAGCTTGTTCAGGTAGCGGTGCACGTTGACGAAGGGCAGTTCCTTCGGAGGCTCACCCTTGGTGGCTTCCTCGCTCTTCTTCGTCGCGTCCAGCGGCATCACCATCACCACCCAGCTCTCCGGGGGCGCGCCGACGCGGTAGTACGAACGATTGCTCGCGTCTCCCTTCAGCTTCTTGATGGGAGCATCGGAAACGGGACGGCCAATGGCCTGTCCCACCTGGTCGCGCAGGGCGGCCTCGAGTTCCATATCGACGGGGTTCTCCAAGGGGGGTTGGGAGCGGCTCCCGAGTATGGGAGGGGCGACTTTCCGCGTCAAAGCCCTCGCGCGGCGATTGCCCCCTGGCCCTTCGGGCTGTCACGTAAGCGACGCCGAAACATGAGACACCCCGGCTTCTCGTCGCGGCGCGTCGCGAGCCCGGCTGCCCCCTGACGAAGCGGGCCTCTCCCTCCTGGCACGGTGCCAGGAGACACCCGGGGTCCTGGTGTGGGGGGCGAGGGGG
>NZ_JABXEM010000378.1:0-8156 GCF_013372595.1 Myxococcus sp. AM011 | reverse complement strand
GGATGACGCCGTTCGTGACTTGCGCCGGGCCTATGACCTGGACCGGAGCGCGCTCATGGCCCGCCGGCTGACGGCGGCGCTGATGGAGACGCGTGTCTACGCGGACGCGCGCAAGGTGATGGAGCAGGGCGCCACGCTCCCCGGCGCGACGTGGCGGGAGCAGCTGCTCCTGGGCTACGCGCGGCTGGGCGCGGGGGATGCGCAGGCGGCGCTGGAGGCCTTCGGCCTCGCGGGCAAGCAGACGGAGGAGCCGGACCAGCAGGCCGAGGCCTCCGTGGGCGCCGCGCTCGCCGAGGTGGAGCTGGGCCAGGTGGACGCCGCCGTGCAGCGGCTCACCGAGGTCGGCCCGTCGCGCACGGCCGCGAGCGTGGCGCAGGCCAACCTGCCGCGCGTGCTGGTGCGCCGCGCGCTGGCCCGCCTCGAAGCAGGGGACGTCGAGGGCGCCGACCGCGACCTGGACGCCGTGGACAAGCTGGGCACCGGCAAGCGCGCGGACCTGACGAAGCTGGCCCTCTTCGCTCGCGGACTGTCGCGCGCGGAGGCCGGTCGCCACGCGGAGGCGAGCGCCGCGCTGAAGAAGGCGCTCACCCCGGCGCAGCCCTGGGCGTGGCCCAACACCCGCGCCCTGGCGGACGCCTTCGTCCTCTACAAGAAGGGGCAGGTGGCCGCCTCGCGCAAGCAGCTGACGGCCGCGGCCAAGAAGCCCATGCCCGGCCAGCCCAAGTGGCTCGCGTCCCTGACGGGCGCGCTTCATCGGCGCGAGGCCTCGCTGGCCTACGCCTCCGGAAACATGAAGGGCGCGGAGAAGGCCCTCAAGGCCGCGCTCACCGCCGAGCCCGACGACGCGCTGCTCCAGCACAACCAGGCCTGCGTCGACTGGCGCAAGGGCAAGGCGTCCGAGGCCCTGGCCACGTGGCGCCGCCTGGAGTCCTCGGTGTCCGTCGCCGCGCTCAACCTGGGCATCGACGCCCAGGAGCGACGCCACGAGCCCGCCGAGGCCGTGGACGCCTGGCGCCGTTACCTCGCCTCCGGCCCCGGCCCCCGCCAGGCCCAGGTGCGCGAGTGGAAGGAACGCCTGCAGAGCCTCCATGGCCTCGCCGAGCCCTCGGGCGCGCCGTCGGCCGGAGCCACCGCGGAGGAGACCACCCCATGAAGACGCTCCGCTTGCTGCTGGCCGGCCTCGCGCTGGCCCTCTGTGTCGTCACCCCCGCCGCCGCGGCCCCGAAGAAGGCCACGCTGGGCGTCTTCCTGGCCACGACGTTGAGCGACGGCCAGGAGCGCTTCCAGTACGCGGAGGCCCTGGCCGCGAAGCTGTCCGAGGCGATGGACCGCCCCATCGCCGCCAAGAGCTTCGGCCGCTATGAGGACTTCGCGCGGGCCATCTCCGACGGCGGGGTGGACTTCGCCGTGGTGGAGGGGTGGGCCGCCGTACAGCTCGGCTCCAAGGCCACTCCGCTGGCCTGGGCGTCCCGTCCCGGGGAGTCCCAACAGCGCTGGGCCATCGTCTCCACTCACAAAGGCGTGGTGAAGGACCTCGCCGGCAAGCGCCTGGCCCTGGTGAAGGGCGCCGGCCCCGCCGACCCCAAGTTCGTCACCCACGCCGTGCTCGGGGGAGACTTGGACGCGCAGCGCCACTTCAAGCTCACCCCCGTCCCCAACGTGGAGTCCGCCCTGAAGATGCTGGAGGCCAAGGGCGCCGAGGCGGCCCTGGTGCCCATGTCCCATGTCCCCAAGGACAAGGACCTGCGCGTCCTCTTCCGCAGCTCCCGCCTGCCGGGCGCCGTCCTGGTGGACCTGCGCAACCACAAGGAGTCGCTGGACTCCTCGCTGTCCTCCGTGGGTGCTGTTGCCCCCTTCGAAGCCTTCGTCCGCATCCAGGGCAAGGACTTCGAGGATTTCCGGCGGCTCGTCACCCAGGGCCCCCCGCGCCGCCAGCCCGTCTTCGCCGAGGCGCCCGAGTTGCGCGTGGACGCCGAGGTCCTGGTCCGAGCCGAGGAGCTGGGACCCTCGCTGCCTTCATTCGGCGGAGACCTCGCCGTGGCCGCCGAACAGCCCGACGACTGATTTCACGCAACCTTCGGCGCGCCGGCGCGAAACACTCTTGAGTTTCCAGGGAATGAGAATCATCAACTTGGCCCCGCTGGGCCGCTGGGGTAGCTTGTTTTCTTACGGCGCGAGCGTGCAGGTGAGCGAATTCGTCCAAAAGAACGAGTGCCCTGGCGTCGCACCGGCCAACAGGGGCGTACAGGACCGCGGGGGTTCCTCCCATTCGCGGATGTGAGAAAGATGCATTCCAAAGTGTCTGCTGATCCGCTGCGAGGTGCGGTGGGAGCTCACGCAGGGCGCCAGGGTATCCGCGCCTACATCGCGATGTCCGTCCTCTTCAGCGCGCTGGCCCTGGCCTACCCCACGGTGGTCCAGGCCCAGGATTCCGGCGCGGCGGGTGAGGCGCCAGCGAAGGTGAAGCGCAAGAAGCGCGTCGTCCCGCCCGGGACGAAGGTCCCTGGGGCCACGAAGACGCCCGCGACGAAGCCCCCGCGTACGGCGAAGAAGCCCCCGAAGACGCGCAAGAACGGCAAGCCGGTGGAGCCGGCGCCCGTCGAGCCGGAGATTCCCGTCCTGGGCGCCGGCACCGAGACGGATGATCCCACCGAGGCCGTGACGGCGGAGCCGCCCGTTCCGGTGGCCCCCGCGCCCACGGTGGAGACCCACCCGGCTGGTCCTCCTTCGCACGCCCCGGTGGCGAGCCCCTCCCTGGACCCCGCGCTCACCGCGGACCCCTTGAGCACGCCGCCCGCGACGGTGAGCCAGAAGCCCGCGCCCAGCGACAACGTCCCCATCTCCGCGCCCTTCGCCCAGCCCACCACGGACCGGCCGATGCCGCCTCCGTCCGGCCTGGCGAGCCTGCCCGGTGAGGACCCGCTGGGGGGCGCGGACGCCCTGGAGGAGTCGGTCAACCGCGTGCTGAGCGAGGCGGTGGTGACGACGGCCTCCAAGCGCAACCAGCGCATCGCGGACGTGCCCCTGACGGTGTCGTGGATTCCGGCGGAGGAGTTGGAGGGCACGGGCCAGTTCACGCTGTGCGAGGCCATCCAGTACTTCCCCGGCATGGAGTGCCGCCGTGGGTCCATGCGCAAGGCGGCGGTGAGCGCGCGTGGCCTGGGCTCCAACTACCTGTCCAACCGCCTGCTGTTGCTCAAGGACGGCCGGCCGCTGACGGACCCGTGGACGGGTCAGTTCTACGCGGACGAGACGACGCCGCTCGTCAACCTCAAGCAGGTGGAGGTCATCCGGGGCCCGGGCTCGTCGCTGTACGGTTCCAACGCCTTCAGCGGCGTCATCAACATCATCGAGCGCCAGCCGGCGGACCTCATCGCCGCGGGACGCAACGTGGGCGCCGAGGCGCGCATCCTCGCGGGCCAGGACCAGACGTGGCGTCTGCACGGCAACGTGGCGGGACGCGGCGGCCCCGTGGAGGCGCTGCTGGGCTACTACGGCTATGGCTCGGACGGGCCGCAGCTCTTCAGTGACCCCGCCAGGGGCGTGGTGGACGAGAACCAGGACTCGATGGTGCACCAGGTGAACGGCAAGGTGCGCGTGGGGCCGCTGGCGCTGGACGCGGACTTCACGGACGCGACGATTGGCCGCCCGGGTGGCTCGCACACGCAGATCTCCACCGTGGGCAACTGCGGCCGCTGCCACTACACGCCGGACGACGAGGAGTCCGTCCAGAACTTCAACGCCTCCGCGCAGGTGGATCAGCAGGTGACGGACAACCTGCGCCTGTTCGGTCAGGCGTACGGCTTCTTCAAGCGCCGCGACGTGGTGATGGAGAACGCCTTCGGTGGCGACCCCACGCGCGTTCTGGGCAAGCGGCGCCGGCTGGGCGGCGAGGTTCGCGCGCTGTACTCGGCGGGCTCGTTGTCGGTGACGTTCGGCGGCGACTTGAAGCTGGACAACGTCAACGTGCCCAACGTGCTGCCGGGGCTGACGCTGGACGACACGAAGCAGACCATCCTCGGCGGCTTCGTGGACGCGGAGTACCGCCTGACGGAGCGCCTGGTGCTGAGCGGCGGCGCCCGGTATGACCGCTACCAGATTCCCGAGGCGGTCTGGCGCGAGCGCACCGACCAGCTCTCCCCGCGCGCCAGCATCGTCTTCCACGCGGTGCCGGAGTTGCTCACGCTGCGCACCAACTACGGCCGCGCCTTCCGCGCGCCCACCCTGGCGGAGCTGGCCATCAACCAGCAGATGTACGCCTCCACGCTGGTGGGAAACGCCAACCTTCGCGCGGAGACGCTGGACACGTTCGAGGGCTCCGTGGACTTCTGGCCCTTCGACCGGCGCGTGCGCCTGACGGCGACGGGCTTCTACAACGTGGCCAAGAACTTCATCAATCAGGAGCTCGTCTTCGGCTCGGTGTCCCAGTTCCGCAACATGGGCGACGCGCGCATCGCCGGCCTGGAGCTGGAGGCGGCGGCGCAGATTCCGTCCATCAACTCGTCGTTCGACGTGGCCTACCAGCTCCTCGACGCGAAGAACGTGCCCTTCGACGACAGCCCGGAGTCGCCGCTGGACTACGCGCCCACGCACCGCATCTACGCGCGCGGCCGCACCAACATCGGCAAGGTGGCCTTCGTGGAGCTGTACGCGCTCTTCGTCGGGCCGCGCTTCGACCCGGGCTTCCAGGTGGACGAGTCGACGGGTCTGCCCACCTCTCGCGTGCAACTGCCCAGCTACCTGACGGCCAGCGCGCGGGTGGGCTTCAACGTCTACGACGGCATCTCCGTGTCGTTCCTCGGCTCCAACCTCTTCAACGCGGCCTACGAGGAGTCTCACGGCTTCCCCGCGCCGCCTCAATCCTTCTTCAGTGAAGTCAAGGTACGCTATTAGGCACCGCGTTTGAGTACCGCTCCTCACCTGGAGGCCGGGGGCCTCCTGCTGATTGCAGATGCTTCCCTGCCCGCGGCCTCGCTCGAGCAGGCGGTGCCGCTGCTGGCGCAGGGTGAGGTGGGCGGCAAGGGCGCGCTGGTGTTGTTCGACGGCGTGCTCAAGCCCGAGCACGCGCAGTGGCTGCGGCGAGAGCCGCCAGCCCTGCTCCTGGCCACGCGCGAGCGCGACGGTGGGCCTTCCATGTGGGAGGTCCGGCTGTTGGGCTCGCTGTGGAAGCAGGGCTCGCTCCTGCCGGACCAGGCGGAGGTGAAGCGCCATCCGCTGCGCCGCGTGGCGGACATCCACGCGGCGGCCAAGGCGGCGTCGGTGGCGGTGGACGACGCGGAGGGCAGCCGCGTGGCGGCCGGGCTGGTGGCGGACGTGGTGCATGAAATCGCCGCCAACGCGCTCCTGGATGCGCCGGTGGATGCGCGGGGCGAGCCTCGCTACGCGCACCGGCGCACCGAGGTGCGTGAAGTGGAGCCGGAGGACGCCTGCGAGCTGACGTTCGCGGTGGAGGACGGCCGGATGTGGCTGGAAGTGGCGGACCGCTTCGGCGGCCTGCGGCCGGGCTCGTTCGCCCGGGCGCTGGAGGGGTGGGGCAAACGCGTGAAGGTGGATGCGTCTGGCGGAGGGGCGGGTCTTGGATTGCGTCGCATCCTCGAGCACTGCGACACGGTGGCGGTCCGGGTGACCGCTGGCCGGGAGTCGCGAGTCGTGTGCGTGGTGGACCTGGGAGACGCGCGCCGCCGCGCGACCCAGCCCAAGTCACTGATGTTCTGTCTGCATGAGGTCAGGGCCGGTGGATAGCCAGGGTTCCAACGCCATCATCAGCCGGCTCCGCGTGGGTACCATCACCCACGTCCGGATTGCCGGCGTCATCGACGAGACCTTCCCGTTGACGTCGACGAACCCGGAGCTCAGTGGGCTCCTCGTCGTCGACCTCGGCCGGGTGGAGCGCATCAGCTCCTTCGGGGTCCGCCGGTGGATTGAATTCGCCGCGAAGCTGCCTCCGGGCGCGCTGGGGCTGTACGTCGTCCACGCGCCCCCCGTCGTGGTGGATCAGCTCAACATGGTGGAGGGCTTCGCGGGAGTCGCGCGCGTGCTCTCCGTGCTGGCGCCGTACACGTGTCGCACCTGCAACGAAGACCGGATGCGGGTGGTGAACCTGGTGGACGAAGCCCAGGTCATCGCCGAGGAGCGCGCGCCCGAGCACACCTGCCCCGTCTGCTCCAACCCGCTGGAGTTCGCGGACCTGCCGGGCGAGTTCTTCGACTACGCGCGCCGTCAGCAGTTCGGCACCGTGGACCCGGTGGTGATGCGCTACCTGCGCGCGAGCATGCCGACGGAGCAGTCGGAGCTGCCGCAGCACCTGAAAATCGTCCAGGACGACGTCACGTTCATCTCGCTGGCGAGCACGCTCAAGGGCGACCTCAACGTGCGCCGGCTCGCGTCCGGGTTGGAGGGGCGCGTCGCGTTCGACTTCAGCCACGTCAGGACGGTGGAGCCGGAGGCGCTGCCCAAGCTGGAGCAGGTGCTGGACACCGCGGCGCAGGCCGCGCAGGTGGTGCTGTGCCGCGTGCCGCCGCCGGCGCTGGCCGTGCTGGCGCGCTCGTCCAAGCTGTTGCCGGGGCGGCTGGCCACGCTGTGGCTGCCGTGCGAGTGCCGCAACTGCGGCCAGGTGAGCCACCAGCGCATCCAGGCCCATGAGTACCTGGCGCAGCTTCGCGCGCACCAGACGAGCATCACCATCGAGTGCCCCATCTGCGGCGGCAGCGCCCAGGTGCCGCACATGCCGCAGCTCCAGGGGTTCCTGGCGCGCGTGCAGCTCACGGACCGGCCGCTGGACGACATCGAGGGGCTGGAGCCGCGCGCCCTCAGTCAGTACCTGTTCGGGTCCACCAACGTGGACCCACAGGCGAACAAGGGCTCGCCCACCGACATCTCCAACTCGCTGGGCAGCACCAAGCTCAACATCATCCGACGGCTGGGCCAGGGCGGCATGGCCGAGGTCTTCCTCGCCAAGCAGGTGGGCGTGAAGGGCTTCGAGAAGTTCGTGGTGATGAAGAAGATTCTCCCGCAGTTCGCGCAGAACCCCGAGTTCGTGGACATGCTGTTCGCGGAGGCTCGCGCCAACGCGCGCCTCACGCATCCCAACGTCGTGCAGACCTTCGACGTGGGCGTGTCCGACGGAGTCGCGTACATCCTGATGGAGTACGTGCGCGGGCCGGACATGAAGCGGCTGGTGAACGAGCTGCGCCGCAAGGGGCTCGCGCTGCCGCTGGAGCACGCGCTGCGCATCGTCGCGGAGGTGGCCGCGGGTCTGCACTACGCGCACGCGTACGTGGACCCGGCGGGCACGCCGCACCCCGTGGTGCACCGCGACGTCAGCCCGCACAACGTCCTCATCTCCCTGGACGGCGCCATCAAGCTGAGTGACTTCGGCATCGCCAAGGTGGCGGGCGAGGAGAACACCCAGGCGGGCGTGCTGAAGGGGAAGATTTCGTACATCTCCCCGGAGGCCGCGTCGGGCCGCACGCTGGACGCGCGCAACGATGTCTTCGCGCTCGGCGTCGTCCTCTTCGAGCTGCTCACCGGACAGCTTCCGTTCCGCAGGGACCACGACGCGGCCACGCTCAACGCCATCGTCCGCGAGCCCGCTCCCGTCCCCTCGCAGCTTCGTCCGCAGATTCCGCAGGACGTCTCCGACCTCATCCTCCGCGCCCTCGTGAAGGACCCGGCGCGCCGCACGCCGTCCGCCGCGGCGATGCGCGAGGAGATTGAAGCGGTGATGGCGCACCACCGCCTCAACTCGTCCCCGGCGGCGGTGGCCCAGTTCTTCAAGGACACGCTGGGAGACCGGCTGGTGGAGTACACGCCTTCGACAGCGTCGGGAACGGGCAGCCATCCCAAGCCCGTCCCCAGCGGCACGGGCAGTGGCAGCGTCGGCAGCGGGGACATGGTGGCCCCCGTCGATGCCAGGACGCCAAACCGGGGCACGGGCAGTGGCCCGAAGCCGACCACGGCGGGCAGTGGCAACATCCCGCGTCCGACGACGGGCACGGGCAGCGGCAACGTGGCCGCGCGGCCCGCGACGCCGCCTCCCGTGGCGACCCGCCCCGCGACGCCTCCGCCCGTGGCGCCCAGGCCCGCGACACCTCCTCCCGTGGCGACCCGCCCCGCGACGCCGCCTCCCGTGGCGATCCGGCCTCCGCCTCCTCCGC
>NZ_JABXEM010000377.1:0-8164 GCF_013372595.1 Myxococcus sp. AM011 | reverse complement strand
CCGCCCAACCCCTCCCGCAGCCCACCAGCGTCCGCGTGCCCTCCGCGCCGGGTGCGGCCTCGACGACGCGATTGCGCTCCAGCGCTCCCGCGTCGACGCCGAGGGTGCGGTGAGAGACCATGCGGGCCCCTCCCGTCGCATAGAGCGTTGCCTCGGCGAGCCCATAGCAAGGATAGAGCGCGGCCTTCTGGAAGCCCTGCGGCGCGAAGGACTCGGCGAAGCGCTCCAGCGTGTCCGCTCGCACGGGCTCCGCGCCGTTGAAGGCAATCTTCCACGAACTCAGGTCCAATCCCTCTCGCTGCTCGGGCTTCACCTTCCGGACGCACAGCGCATAGCCGAAGTTGGGCCCTCCGCTCACCACGCCCCGGTACTTGCTGATGGCTCGCAGCCACCGCACCGGGCGCTGCAAGAATGAATAGGGAGACATCAACACCCCGTGCGCGCCCAGGTACATGGGCTGCAACACCGTGCCGATGAGCCCCATGTCGTGGTAGAGCGGCAGCCAGCCCACGGTCGTCGCGCTCGAATCGTTGCCGAAGCCCTGGCGAATCATCTCCTCGTTCGCGAGCAGGTTCCTGTGCAACACCATGACGCCCTTGGGCGTCGACGTGGAGCCGGACGTGTACTGGAGAAAGGCCATGCTGTCGCCTGTGATTCGCGGCGGCCTCCAGAGCGCCTCCTGTCCCTCGGGCAGCGCGTCCACCGCCAGCCACCGCAGCTCCTTCAGCAGCGGGTACGTCTCCGCGAAGGCCTTCACGCTCTCCAGGATGTCGCTCGTGGTGAGCAAGAAGCGCGGCCTTGCGTCCGTGATGATGGAGAGCAGGCGCGCCAGGGTCTGCTCGTTCTGGGGAGGGTAGACGGGCACCGCCGCCACGCCCGCGTCGAGGCAGCCGAAGAACGACCCGATGTACTCCAGCCCCGGCGCGAACAGCAGCAGGGCCCGGTCATCGGCGGCGCCCTGCTC
Organism: Myxococcus sp. AM011; assembly: GCF_013372595.1. Taxonomy (NCBI): domain Bacteria; kingdom Pseudomonadati; phylum Myxococcota; class Myxococcia; order Myxococcales; family Myxococcaceae; genus Myxococcus; species Myxococcus sp. AM011. The sequence goes on along the minus strand of NZ_JABXEM010000377.1, from coordinate 7,200 downwards.
CTGGAGCGCGGCGGCGACGGCTCGGGAGCGCTGGTCCAGCTCCGCGTAGCTCCAGCGCTGCTCTTCGTCCTCGCCGTTCACGAGGAATGTGTACGCGGGCGCATCGGGCTGGACGCTGGCGCGCCACCGCAGCAGCTCGCTCAGCGTGGCGATGGACGGAGGAATGACGGCGCTCAAGGTGTGGCTCCTTCAGAAGAGGGGGAAATGGGCGGCGTCCCGGCGTACGGGCCGGGGGCCACCTGGCGCTCGGCTTCGAGCGCGCGCAGGGGTCGATGGAGGGCGACCAGGCCCGTCAACAGGACGGTCAGCGAGCCCGAGAGGATGAACATCACCGCGATGCCTCGCCCCGCGCCCGTGCCGACGAGTGTCCCCATCAGGGGGACCAGCGCCCCGCCTGGACGGAGCGCGGGCTCGAACACGAGGTCCGCGAGCGGACCGGAGATGGCGTAGGCGAGCGGCAGCATCATCCCGGTGAGGGCCCCGCTCATGGCGAAGACCCGGCCCCGGAGCGGCAAGGGGACGATGCTTTGGAGGATGGACTGGCTGGAGCCGTTGATGATGGGAATGCCGAAGAAGAACGCGAAGGCCACGCCCGCCAGCAAGGGGAGCGACGTCCCGAGCCCGACCATGACGAGGCACAGGCCGCACGCGAGCTGGAAGAGCAGGACGCCGTGAATCTTACGTCGAGGGCCGCCCCAGGCGCTCATCACCACGCTGCCCGCCATCAGCCCCACGCCTCCCGCGGTGGTGAGCATGCCCAGCGCCTTCACGTCCGCGAGCGCCAGCACCAACGGCGTCACCAGCACCTCGACGACGCCGGTGATGAAGTTGCTGCCCGCCAGGAAGCCGAGCAGCGCGAACAGGCCGGGCGTGGCTCGCATATAGGCGCCGCCCTCCCGCACCGAGGTGAGGAGGGAGGGCTGTCCCGCCTCGGACAGGGCGGCGGCGGGGCGCTCCGGGAGGCGCAACACGAAGAGCGGCAGGACGCCGAGGGCGAAGCTCACCGCGTCGATGAGCAGGATGCCCTCCAGGTCGACCACCGCGAGCAGGAAGGCGCTCATCAGAGGCGCCCCCAACTGCGCGCAGGCGAGCCCCAACTGGAGCATGCCGTTGGCGCGGCCCAGGTGTTGGGGCGGCACCATCGTGGAGACCAGCACGGCGAAGGCGGGCTGCTGGAACGCGCCGGCCACGGAGACGATGGCCGTCGTGACGTACGCGTGCCACGGGCGGAGCTGCCCCGTGAAGAGCAGCACGGCCAGCACCAGCGTCGTCAGGCCGGCCGTCAAATCACTCAGCAGCAACACCCGCCGGAGCTTCCACCGGTCCACCAGCGCGCCCGTCACCGGTCCCAGCAGGACACCCGGGAGCGCGGCGCACAGCATGATGAGCGCGAAGCGCGTCACGCCTCCCGTCGTCTGATACATCCAGACGCCCAGGGCGAAGCTGGTCAGCGAGGAGCCCAGCAGGGACACCACCTGCCCCAACCAGAGGGCGAGGGCACGCCCGAGCGAGAAGTCAGGCGCGGGCGCCACCGTGGCCTGCGTCATGAGCCACGCTCCGTGGACGTGTGCTCCAGGTGCCAGCGCACGCGCTCCGCGAGCTCGTCGACGTGTGGCGCGGCCAGCATCGTCATGTGGTCGCCCGGGACGTCCTCGACGAGGACGGGGCGTGCCGCGTGGTGCTTCCAGCCCCAGGTGGCGTCCTCCTTGAAGTCGCCCGGCAGGACACCGTCCTCCTCGTGCCGCTCCCTGGCCCGGAAGAGGGTGATGGGGGCGGGGCGCGCGTCCGCCGGAGGGATGTATGTGATTTCGTAGGCGCGCTTGTAGACCTGGATGAGGCCGCGCACCTGCTGGCTGTCCGCGTCGGGAGGCAAGAGGCCCCCTTGGACGAGCCGACCGGTGACGTGGGCCAATCGCTCCTCTGGGGAGAGCGGCCTGAGCGCCTCGGCGGAGACTCCCAGGTCCACGCCATACAGGCGGCCCGCGACGCTGGCGACGGAGGCCATCCAGTCCGTGTCGTCGAGCGCGGGCGCGTCGGAGGCGGGCTCCTCGTGCCTGGGCACGGGAGTGTTGAGGAGGCCCAGGAAGGCGACCTCCTCGCCGCGCGCCTGGAGCCGCCGCGCCATCTCGAAGGCCACCCAGCTCCCGAAGGAGTGGCCCAGCAGGTGGTAGGGGCCGTGCGGCCGCACCCGCTGGAGCGCCTGGACGTAGCACTCCGCCATCTCCTCGACGGAGGCGTGCGGCGGCTCCGCGCCGTCCAGTCCCCGTGCCTGGAGTCCGTAGAGGGGCCGCGCCGTGCCCAGCCGCCGCGTCAGCTCCCGGAAGTAGAGGACGTTGCCGCCCGCGCCCGGCACGCAGAACAGCGGCGGTCCCTCGCCCCCGGCCTGGAGTGTCACCAATGGAGACCACGGGCTGTCGCCGTCTTGCTCAATCGCTCGCGCGAGCTGCTCCAGCGTGGGGCCCTGGAAGAGGACCGCCAGGGACGGAGCCTTGCCGAAGCGCTCGCGAATCCGAGCCACCAGCCGGACGGCGAGCAGGGAGTGTCCGCCCAAATCGAAGAAGCTGTCGCTCGCGCCGATGGGGCCTGTCCCCAGCAGCTCCTCGAAGAGCGCCGCGAGCTTCTGCTCGGTGTCTCCGCGCGGCGCGATGAAGCCCTCCGCCGCCTCGCGCCGGGAGTCTCCGGGCGGAGGCAGCGCCTTCCGGTCCACCTTGCCGTTGGGCGTGAGGGGGAAGGCGTCCAGGAGGACGAAGGCCGAGGGCACCATGTACACGGGCAGGTGCTGGCGCACGTGCTGACGGAGCGCCTCCTCGCCCACCGCGTCCGGTGCCGTCAGCGTGAGGTACGCGACGAGCTGCCGCGCCGCCCCGTCGCCTCGGACGAGCAGCTCCACGGCGCGCACGCTCGCGTGCTCCAACAGCCTCGCCCTGATTTCATCCAGCTCGATGCGGTGGCCGCGCAGCTTCACCTGCGTGTCGTTGCGCCCGATGAACTCCAACGTGCCGTCCGCCGCGTGGCGCGCCAGGTCCCCCGTCCGGTACAGGCGCGCGCCGGGCTCCGCGCTGAAGGGATGCGGGATGAAGCGCTCGGCCGTGAGGCCCGGCTGCCCCTGGTAGCCTCGCGCCAGCCCCACGCCGCCGACGAACAGCTCCCCTGGCACTCCGATGGGCACGGGCTGCAGCGCCGCGTCCAGCAGGTACATCTCCGCGTTGGGGAAGGGGCGTCCAATCGGGACGGTCTGCTCGCTGGGGCTGGGCGTGACGGACTCGAAGAAGGTGCTGTCGATGGTCGCTTCGCTGAGGCCGTACGAGCTCACCAGCCGCGTGTCCGGGCCGCACAGGCTTCGGAGCTGGGTGTACTCGCGCATGTCCCACGTATCCGAGCCGACGATGAGCAGCCGCATGAAGTCCAGCCGCTCTCCACGCTCCTGGAGGTGGGCCATCAGCAATCGGACCACCGCGGGCACGAACTCTCCGCAGTCCACGCGCTCTCGCACCATCAGCGCGTGCAGCCGCGCGGGCTCCAACAGCCACTCACGCGGGCAGAGCACGAGCGCCGCGCCCGAGCCGAGTGCCCGCGCGAGGTCCCCGCTGAAGACGTCGAAGGAGAAGCTCGCCATCTGCAGGTGGGCGCGCAGCGTGGGCAGCCGATAGTCGTGCTCCCACGCGAAGTAGGCATTCGCGAGAGCGCGATGGTCCACCATCACTCCCTTGGGCCGCCCCGTGGAGCCCGACGTGTAGACCACGTACGCGAGGTGCTCCGGTCCCGAGCCTCCCGTGGGGGCCGTGTCCGGGCGCCCCTCGATGGCGAGGGCGTCCTCGTCCAGGCTCACGATGGTGGGTCGTGGCGTGGGCAGCGTGTCGCGCAGCGTCCTCCGGGTGATGAGCAGCGCGGGCTGGCTGTCGGAGAGCATCAGCGCGGTGCGGTCCGGCGGATACGAAGGGTCCAGCGGGACGTAGGTGCCCCCGGCCTTGAGCACGGCGAGGACGGCCACCACCAGGTCGACGGAGCGCTCCAGGAAGATGCCCACGCGCTGCTCGGGGCCCACGCCCAGGGCGCGCAGATGGTGCGCGAGCTGGTTGGCGCGCCGGTCGAGCTGGGCATACGTGAGACGGCGCTCCGGGTCGACGACGGCGAGGGCGTCTGGCGTCCTGGCGGCGTGGGCCGCGATGAGGTGATGCAGACAGGTGCCGGCCGGGACGTCCAGGCGTGCCTCGTTCCAGCCGTGCAGCACTTGCTGTCGCTCTTCCGGCGGGAGCAGTGGCAGCGTGGCGAGGGGCTCGTCGGGCCTGGCGGCGATGCTGGCCAGCAGCGTCTGGAAGTGCGCCACCATGCGGTCGGCGGTGGTGGCGTCGAAGAGGTCCCGGTTGTACTCCCACGTGCCCTGCAGTCCGTCCGCTTCCTCGGCGAGCCAGAGCGTGAGGTCGAACTGGGCGAACGACTCTCCCGGGACGGAGTAGGACTCCAGCCGGAGTGCCCCCACCGTGGCCTCGGCCTCGGGGGTGTTCTGCAGCACCAGCATGGCCTGGAAGAAGGGCGGGAAGCTGGTGTCGCGCGTGGGGGCCAGCTCCTCCAGCAGCTTCTCGAACGGGACGTCCTGGTGCGCGTACGCCCCCAGCGTCACGTCCACCACTCGCCGCAGCAGCTCGCGGAAGCGCGGGTTGCCGGACATGTCCGTGCGCATGACGAGGGTGTTGAGGAAGAAGCCGATGAGCGGCTCGATGGCGGCGCGGTTGCGGTTTGCGATGTACGTGCCGACGCTGAGCCGGGGCTCGCGCGTGTAGCGGTGGAGCTGGGCCTGGAACGCGGCCAGCAGCACCATGTACAGCGAGGCCTTCTCCTGGCCCGCGAGCGCGCGCAGGCGCCGCGTCACCTCCGGGCTCACGACGAAGGCCCGCTTCCCACCCGCGAACGTGCGCACGCGGGGACGCGGCCTGTCCGTGGGAAGCTTCAACGGAGCGTCGCCGTCCGTGAGCTGTCGGCGCCAGTAGCCGAGCTGGGCATCCAGCACGTCCCCCTGGAGCCAGCGCCGCTGCCACACCGCGAAGTCGGCGTACTGGATGGGCAGCTCCGTCAACGGAGAGGGCTGTCCGCGCGAGAAGGCGTCGTAGAGGGCCGCCAGCTCACGCACGAGCACGCCGGTGGACCACCCGTCGGAGATGATGTGGTGCATCACCAGCAACAGGACGTGGTCCTCCGGGCCCAGGCGCACCAGCGTGGTCGCCAGCAGTGGCCCCTTCGCCAGGTCGAAGGACCGGCCCGCCTCCCGCAGCGCCAGCTCGCTGCAGCGCGCTTCACGCTCGTTGGCGGCCAGGGACGTCAGGTCCACCACGGGGACTTCGAGCGCCAGGCGCGGGACGACGTGCTGCGTGGGTTCACCGTCCTCGGCCGCGAAGGTGGTCCGCAGCACCTCGTGTCGGTGGACGACCTCCGCGAGGCCGCGCGTCAGCGCCTCCACCTGGAGCGGGCCGCGCAGGCGCACGAACTCGGGGATGTTGTAGGCCGGCGTCCCGGGTTCGAACTGGTCCAGGAACCAGAGCCGGCGCTGCGGATAGGAGAGCGGCAGCGGCCCGGTGCGTGGGGCGCGGAGAATGGGGGGCGGGCCCTGAGTCGGCGCCGGCGCCGCGGTCTTCTGTTGCTCGCGCAGCTTCTTCAGCACGAGCTCGCGCTTCTCCGGGGACAATCCGGCCAGCCGCTTCTGGAGCGCGTCACTCATCGTTGGCGCCTCCCATGAGCAACGCCACTTCCTCGTCCGACATCCCGTCCACCTCGTCCAACGCGCTCGCGAGCGCCGCTGCGTCCGCGGCCTCCAGTCGCGCGAGGACGATGCGCTCGGCCAGCGCGGCGACGGTGGTGTGCTCGAAGAGGGCGCGCAGGGGCACCTCCACCTGGAAGGTGGCGTTCATCCGGGAGAGGATTCGCGTGGCCAGCAGGGAGTGGCCGCCGACGGCGAAGAAGTCGTCCAGCACTCCGAGCGACTCCAACCCCAGCACCTCGCGCCAGATGGCGAGCAGCGCCGCCTCTGTCTCCGTTCGCGGCGCGACCAGTGGGTCATCCACCGCGCGCAGGCCCGCATCCGGCGCGGGCAGGGCCCGGCGGTCCACCTTGCCGTTGGGCGTCAGCGGGAGCGCGTCGAGCCTCAGGAAGAGGGCGGGGACCATGTAGTCGGGCAGCCTCGCCCTCAGGAAGTCCCGCAGCGCCGAGAGGTCCGGTGCACCCGCGCCCACGAAGTAGGCGACGAGCCGAGCGGGCGCTCCGGGGTCTTGTCGCAGCAGGACCACGGCGGCCTCGACGGCGGGCGCCTTGCCGAGCACCGACTCGATTTCGGCCAGCTCCACGCGGAAGCCGCGCAACTTCACCTGGGTGTCCGCGCGCCCCAGGAACTCCAGGTTCCCGTCTGGCAACCAGCGCGCCCGGTCTCCCGAGCGATACAGCCGCGCGCCCGGAGCGCCGAAGGGGTCGGGAACGAAGCGCTCCGCGGTCAGCTCCGGACGCATGCGGTAGCCACGCGCCACGCCTTCGCCAGCGATGAAGAGCTCGCCCACGACGCCCACGGGCACGGGCTGGTGGCGTGCATCCAACACATGGATGCGCACGTTGGCGAAGGGGCGGCCGATGGGGACGAGCCGCGCGTCCGCCGCCTCCAGGCCGTCGCTCTCGAACCAGGTGCTGTCGATGGTGGCTTCGCTGATGCCGTAGGAGTTGATGAGCCGCGTGTCGTCGCCGATGACGCCTCGCAGGCGGTGGTACTCGTCGACGTACCAGGCATCGGAGCCGGCGATGAACACCCGCATGGAGTCCAGTCGCTGCCCGCTCTCCTCCAGATACTGGAGCAGACCGCGCGCCACGGCGGGGACGAACTCGGCGCAGTGGATGTCCTCGTCACGCAGCAGCGCATACAGCCGCGCGGGCTCCAGCAGCCACTCCCTGGGGCAGATGACCAGCCGGCCTCCCGAGAGGAGCGCCCGGACCAGGTCTCCCGCGAACACGTCGAAGGAGAAGCTCGCCAGCTGCAGGTGGTTGCGGCAGCCGTCCTCCCGCAGTCCGTAGTCCCGCTCCCAGCCGAGGTAGGCATTGGCCCAGCTCCGGTGCGAGACCATCACGCCCTTGGGTGTCCCCGTCGAGCCAGAGGTGAAGACGACATACGCCAGGGTGTCGGGGCCCGCGAGCGGGGCAGGGGGCTCGGTGGGGCGCGCGGCGCGT
>NZ_JABXEM010000376.1:0-8264 GCF_013372595.1 Myxococcus sp. AM011 | reverse complement strand
GCACGGGACGTGGGGCGGGGGCGGCGCTTTCCATGGAAGGAGTCTCTTAATTCGCGGGCGGCGCCCGGACCAACGGTTTCCTCCTTCCGAGCAGCCGAGTCGTGAGGTGGCAACCGTTGGAGCGGGGGGCTATTCCGCTGTCACACACTCTGGACGAGGCCCTCCAGGGGCCCCGGGCCCTCGCGCCTGCACGCCCCCCGAGCAGGGCCAGCCCCCCGAGGGGCAGGGGGAATGCCCTCTCGCGGACACGCTGCTTACCGTCTCCGGAGGGCCGGCCTCCAACGGACGGAGGAGGGCTCCGGGGAGGTCGCATGCGGTCAAGGCGAGCGGGGCGTTGGTTCCACGGCTGGCGGGTGCTGGGGCCCGTGGCCCTCCTCTGGGGGGCCGGGCTGGCGTGTGGCTCGGAGCAGGGCGCTCCCGAGCCCTCCGAGGAGACCGCCCCACCGGGCCCTGGCGAGGTGTCGCCCTCCGGGCCGGGAGCGCCTCCCACGGAGTCGACCTCGCCGTCCGAAGGGGCGCTGCCCCAGGGCACCCTCTGGCAGACGCGGGTGGGGGGCCCTCAGGACGACACGCCCACCGGTGTCGCCGTGGGCCTCGGCGGGGATGTGGTGATGGTGGTGTCCCAGACACCCCGGCAGGACTCGGACCGCGAGCCGGTGGAGGGGGAGCTGCTGGCGGTGGAATTGGCGCGGTATGGGCCGGAGGGGACGTCTCGCTGGGTGCAGGATTTCCCCCGGGAGCGGCTGTCGGACCTGCGCGTGGCGGCGTCGCCGGGCGCGGACGGCGCGGTGTTCCTCACCGGCAATGCGTTCCTCTACCCGGCGAACTTCGGGCTGGGGGCGACGCAGGACGGCTTCGTGGTGCGCTTCAACGCGGACGGGCGCGCGACGTGGCAGCAGCGCGTGGGGCAGAAGGCGCACGCGGTGGCGGCGGACCGGGCCGGAGGCGTGGTGGTGGCGGGAGAGGAGTGGGAGGGGGAGGTGCAGGACCCGGTGCTGACTCACTACGCGGCGGACGGCTCGGTGAGCTGGACGCGGCGCTTCACCGGCACGGGCGAGGGCACGGCGCTGCACGCGGTGGCGTTGGCGCCGTCGGGGCGGACGGTGCTCGCGGGGCAGCTCTCCGACACGCTGGAGGTGGATGGCGAGTCGTTCGGCGCGAAGGGCCGACGCGGCTTCGTGGTGCTCGCGTTCGACGAGGCGGGGAAGCTGGTGTGGGGGCGCGAGCTGCCGGGTGCGAAGGGCCGCGTGTCCTCGGTGGCGGTGGGACCGGACGGCACGGTGACGGTGGCGGGCGACTTCGCGGGCCTGCTCGTGTGGGGCGGCACGTCACTGGGGACGCAGGGGCCGTTCGTGCTCGGCGTGGGCGCGGAGGGTGAGGTGCGCTGGTTGAAGCAGCCGGAGTGCGGCGAGCAGGCCCAGGAAGGCGTCGCGGCGGCGGTGGATGCCGCGGGCGCGGTGACGGTGGCGTGCGGCGACGCGCTCACGCGCTACGCGGCGGATGGGACTCAGCAGGGGGAGCGGAAGCTGCCAGTGGAGGGCTGCGTGAGCGGACAGTGCTCGCTCGCCGTGACGGGGCTGGCGGTGGTGCCCGGGCGCGGACTGGCTGTTGCTGGATGGCAGCGTGATGGCGCCGGGGACACGTGGAACCAGGATGCATTCCTGCGGGTGGTGACGCCGGAGTGAGCCGGGCGGTCGGCTCGCACGGAGCAGGGATGTGCTGGCGGCGAGCGTACACCCGCGCCTCCTCATCAAATGGAGGGGCCCACCGAGGCGGGCGCTGGCCCGATGTTATCGTTGCTGGATGCAGGCCTTCTTCCGGTCGCTGTGCCTTTTCATCGCCCTGGGCTGGGGTTGTTCTCGTGCCCCCCAGGTCGCGCCCGAGCCCAGGCTGGGTATCGCGGTGGTGGAGCAGTTCCGAGCGGGGCTTCCTCCTGGGTTGACCCCGTGCGCTGATCGCGCCTGCCTTTATCTGCAGGAGGAAGACGGCTGTCGGCCGACGCACCTCTCCGACAAGCACCTGAGCATGGAGGGCACTCCCGTCTTTCGAGATGTCTTCGTGCTGAGTACCCGGGAAGGTTGCTCCGTCACGCAGTTCTTCGACTACAGCCTCGACTACTGGGGCGGGTGCACGGTGCTGCGGATGGATTGTCCGTCTGTCGCCGCCGCGATGAGTCGCGACGCTCAGGGCGCGGGTTGTACCAGCACGGTCCTCGCATCCTCCCATCCTTGCGAAGCCCCTTTCTGAAGCGGACCCCGAGTGCCCTGCGCACGCTCGGGGTTGCTCGGATGTTTGTGTAAAATTCGAGAGACATTGCTCGCTGTTCCGTCGTGACGGTGTGGTGTGTTGCTCGCAGTCGGACACATGGAGTTCCTGGGATGGCGCTCAAGTGATAGCTCAGGCTGGAATTCGGTATTTCGCGGTAAAAGCTGAGTCGAAGCCGACGAGCCCTGTTTTCATCCCATCCTGGAAAGAGACACCATGAGTCCCTTGAGAGTCGTTGCATCCCTGTCGCTGCTGGGCGTGCTGTCAGCCTGTGGCGGCGGTACATCGCCCGATGAGGTATCCGAGACAGCTTCCAGCAAGGCCGCGCTGGACTGCGCCGCCCTGAGCGCGCCCGTGTATCACCGCATCCGGGCGAGCAACGGCGACAGCCTCTACACACACAACGCGAACGAGGCGGCCAACGCCGCGACGACCTACGGCTACACCGATGACCGGGGCGTGGCCTTCCGGGTCTCGACCTCCACGGGCACGGGGCTGTCCCCGGTGTATCGGATGTACAGCCCGAGCCGGCAGGAGCACTTCTGGACCATCGACGCGGCGGAGCGGCAGCAACTCGTGACGCAGGGCGGATTCACCACGGACGAGGGGACGGGCTTCTTCGCGTCGACGACGGCGGAGCCGTGCCTGGTGCCCGTCTACCGCTATGCGAATGATACGCTCCGCAAGCACCGCTTCGCGACGACGGCGGCGGAGCGCTCGGCGCTGAGCGCGGCGGGGTGGGTGGACGAGGGCATCAAGTTCCACGCGGCGCCCACGACGGCGCCGCCGGTGGACACGAAGTTCACGCTGGTCATCATCCCGGACACGCAGAACGAGCTCGTCTCGCAGTCCACGCTGATTGACCACCGGATGCAGTGGCTGGCGGACAACAAGGACGCGCTCGACATCCGCTTCGTGGGCCACACGGGCGACATGGCGAACTGGGACACGGCGGACCACATCCAGTACGTCCGCGCGAGCAACGCGTTCCAGAAGCTGGACGCCGCGCAGATTCCCTATGCCATCGCCATTGGCAACCATGACACCGCGGCGACGTGCCCCGGTGGCAGCGCGTGCCCTGGCAATGTGAATGCGAACCTGCGCAACACCACCACGTTCAACACGTACTTCCCGACGACGCGGTTCCGCGCGCTGGCGGGCGTGTTCGAGGCGGGCAAGTGCGACAATGCCTATCACACCTTCACGGCGGGCGGGCTGAACTGGCTGGTCATCAACGTGGAGCTCTGGGCGCGCACGAACGCGGTCAACTGGGTGAAGAGTGTCGTGGAGCAGCACCCGCGGCACAACGTCATCGTGCTGACGCACTCGCACCAGACGAGCGGGGGCGGCATCGAGCAGGGCAATGGCGGGTATGGAAACAACAGCCCGCAGTTCGTGTTCGACACCGCGCTGAAGCCGTACGCCAACGTGCGGTTCATCTTCTCCGGGCACGTGGGCTCGGCGGCGTACAGCGAAGTCACGGGTACGCAGGGGAACAAAATCTACCAGATGCTGACCACGTACCACGACGCGTCGTCGAACCCGACGCGGCTCATCGAGATTGATACCGCGGCGAACACGTTCTCCTCGCGGGTGTACCTGCCGTACACCAACGTGGAGAAGCAGGATGGGACGAAGTTCACCATCAGCAATGTGAACTGGGTGCGCTGACGAAGCGAAGGGGCCGGCGGAACAGGTCGGCCCCTTCCTCCGACGTGTGAATCAGGGGTCGTGCAGATAGGCCCAGTTCACGATCCACTGGGAACTCGCGAAGCTATTGATGACCTGGTAGTCGCTGAAGTTCACGTAGAAGAGGATGGAGCAGGAGGTGGCGGTGCAGTACTGCAGCGAGCCCGGGTCCTCCCCTGCCCAGAGGCTCCGCACGCGTCCGCCCCAGTTGCTCAACAGGGGGTAATAGACGAGCCCCAAGTCCAGCCAGGCCATGTCGTAGGCGATGGGCTTGATGAGGCAGAGCTGGTTGCCGGTGCGATTGGCGGCGCTGTAGAGCCACAAGGCCTGGCTATTCGAGCAGTCGACCTGCTGGAGCGCATCCAGGGCCTGCTCCACGTTTCGGCCGCCATTCTCCGCGAGCCGCTGGATGTGGGCCGTCCGAGCATCCGCCTGGGCCTGTTGCTCCTGCCGCGTGACGTGCCGCTCGCGCACCTCGAACGTTCCATCCTGGCGTGCGAGGACGCTCGTCTGGATGACCTGGTTGCTGCCTTCTTCGCCGGGAAGAGGGTCGGTGGACGCTTCCTCGGGGGCTTCACCGCATCCCAATGCCAACATGGACAGACAGGTCGCGAACACACCCAGGCGCGTCATGTGCATCTCCTCGACGAGAGAGCCCGGGGGAAATCCGGGCTCGTGGAGCGCTTGCTGTGCGGATACGGCCGATGTCTGTCGAGGTGTCGAAGCGTTATTCAGGCGTCGGGGCAGGATAGTCGAAGTCGGGCAGGGTGGGTAAACTGGGAGGCCCATGCCGAGGCGCTACCTGTCGCTGCTTCTCACCTGCGTGCTGCTGGGAGTCCTTCTGGGCTTCTTCGCGTTCTGCGACTCCGAGGCGGGAGTGTCGGCTCTCCCGGCCTGGAATGCCGTCATCCTCTGCCTGGGATTGGGATTCGGGGCCTTCGGCTCAAGGTCGGCTCCATGGCTGATTCGCGCGGGGCTCTGCGGTGCGTTCGTCGGTGGAGTGGTGGGCATCCGCCTCGCCGAATGGAGTTCCCGCAAGCCCTTCCTGCGAGACTTCTATTCGCTTCGGATGGGCATGACGCGCGGTGAGGTCGATGCCGTGATGGGCCGTTACCTCACGGGAACGGGGTGGCCAGCGAATCCCTACGTGAGGGCAGAAGCGCCGCGGTCGGAGGAGGGGGGCGAACGGGAAGGCGTCCCCGGCCAGCGACAGGGGCGTGACTTGGCGCTCAAGGACAGCGTGGTCTACCGGCACACGAACGAGGGATGGGGCGACTCTGACTGGGGAGTCGTGCGCTTCGAAGAGGGCAGGGTGGCTGAGGTGACCTTCTCGCCCGACTGATGCCGCAAGGCCCACGTCGGCTGCTGGCCCTCCGCCGCCCGAGGCGTGCTCGGCGGCGGGGGCTTCCCGCACATTCCTCCACCCCGTGGGGTGGGTGAAGAGGTGGCGGCCTACTTGTGGACCAGGAGGTAGTTCGCCGAGCCGCCGTACCAGGTGCCGTCCCGGTTGCTCCACGGGCGGTACTTGTACCGGGCGACGACCTGCCACGTGTACTGGTTGATCTGCACCACGTAGCACTCAATCTTGAGGAGTGCGTTATCGCCCTCGGAGCCGGGCTCCTCGAATCCCATGCTCTGCGGGGACACGTGGATGACCCAGTCGTTCACCGTGCCGGAGGGGACGGTGATGTAGGTGCCGTCGCTCGCCGTCCCGGTCCGAGCGTTCTGCGCGAAGCTCTCACTGGAGTAGAGACAAGCGAACAGTGAGAGCATCGCCAGGATGGAAAGCGGGTTACGTCGAATCATGGGGCCTCCTCGGAGGTGAGGATTGGCGCGTCAACGCGCCCGGGGAGGCGGGAAACTAGGCACGTGACATGGGATTACAATCCACCAGCCCTCCAGGACAAGCCAGCGTGGAACACTGAAAAGACAGACGCCCAGGCTGGATTCGCCGGGTGCGGGGAGTGGGTGCGGGCCGCGTCAGGAGTTGCTCATGGACTGGGGCGGATACCGATCCAACGCTGTCAGCCTGGCGCCGTCGTTGTCCCCAGCTTCAAATCCTGGTGCAGTCCCTTGTCCCGACTCACCCGCCAGATTTTCTGGTCCAGGTAGTAGTGGTGCAGCGCGAAGCCCCAGATGAAGCCCGCCATGAAGTCTTTCAGCGTCAGGCCCGCTCCCAGCGCCAGCTTCGCGTCGAACCCGCCACAGCCCGGATGCGCGCCGAAGCCACACCCCACACCCCGGTACACCAGCGTGAAGGCCACGCCGCACACCGCGTAGATGAGGAAGCGCTGACTCACCTTCGGCGCCCAGCCGAACGACGCCGCTTCCACGCCCGGCGAGTGATAGCGATTGCGGTGATAGAACCAGACGACGCCGTGGTACTGCACGTTGTGGAACGCCGTCACCGCCACGGCGAACATGATGAAGTCCATCCGCGCCGACACCGACGGCCAGAACACCACCGCCGACAGTCCCACCGCCGCGCCCATCATCAACAGCTTGGGCCCGTTCACCCGCTGGCCCGCCCTCCACCGCCACACCTGCCGACCCGCGCTCAGCACCACCACCGCGAGCACCAGCGCGAAGCATGCCGCCGCGACGATGGGCTCCCACGTCGGCGTCCCCGTCAGCCCCAGTTGCTTGCGCGCTCCCGGATGCGTCACCGCGAACGCGACGAAGGGCGCGAGCAACCCCACGTACAACGTCACGCTGTCGAGCCGCCTGTCCCCTGGCGACGACTCGCCACCCTTGCGCTGGTACAGCGACATCAGCCCGTAGTGCTGCCTCACCACGTGCCAGTACGCCCACAGCGAGGCGAACGTGAGGAACAACACGAAGGGCAGCTTGCTGCCCAGCACCGCCGACACCGCGAAGCACAGCGGCCCCAACGCGAACCACCCCAGGCTCCCCAACAGGAGCCCTCGCCGCGTCCTCCACTCCCTCGCGTCCAGGTACGTGCGAGACACCGTCGCGAACAGGTGCGGCCCGTCCAGCACCAACACCCACGCCCACCACAACGCCAAGCTGCTCACGCCTCCCCAGACGTGAAGCCCGACAAGAGCGAGGCTCGCGCAGGCGCCGCCCACCGTGGAAATCAGGTCGTGGCGACGGTCGACCAGCCAGCCAGGACGTGGCGCCTCGGAGGCGGTGAGAGGCAGGGTGCTCATGAGGCTCTCCTCGGAGACTCCAGAAGATACAGGAAGGTGCAGGTAGGCCGCAGGCCCACCTGCCGTCCCCCATTCGCCGGTCGACCGACCAAGGGCCCAAAACCCTCTTGAGCCGCGCGCTGTGTACCGCGATGGTGGTGCGTTATGGATCAAGGCAGGCGCACCACGGACCGGAAGGCAGTCGGTCTGTTGGTGAAGCTCAAGCATGAGAGCGTGGGGAGCTTCGCGGAGGAGTTCGCCACCAACCTGAGCCCGGGCGGGATGTTCATCCGCTCGCGCACGCCCCAGCCCGTGGGGACACCCGTCAAATTCGAGGTGCAGATCGCCGGGGGCGTGCGCGTGCTGCACGGCACCGCCGATGTCCGCTGGGTCCGCGAAGTGGGAGACCCCGCGGGGCCCCCCGGCATGGGCCTCCAGTTCCATGAGTTGGATCCGGCCAGCCGCGCCCTCGTCGACATGATGCTCCTCCAGCGCAAGTCGGAGGCCCCCGCCGCCGTCGTCTCGCCGCTGCCCGCCATCGCCCCCTCCGTCGCGCCGCTGGCTCCCGCCATCGCGCCGCTGATGCCGCCCGTGCAGGCCCGGCCCGCACCGCCGCCCGCCGCGAAGCCCGCGCCCCGTCCGGTGGAAGGCGCGGCGCTCGACTCGCTCTTCGACGACATCGAGGCGCCGCCGTCTCCCACGCTCGATGAGCCCTTCGACTTCTCGCCGCCGTCCCTGGCGGATGAGTCCTTCGACTTCTCGCCGCCCCCCGCTTCGGCGGAGAGCGACGTGGACATCCCGCTCGACGAGCTCATCGCGAGCACGCCGCCGCCTGTCTCGCTCCCCGATGACGAGCCGCTGCCCGGGTTCGACTTCGACCTGGAGACCGGACTCGCGGACGCGCCGCTGGCGCTGGGCGAGGTGCTCGATGAACCCGTGAGCCTCGACGAAGCACCTCCCATCGAGGTCGGCATCACGGTGGAAGATGACTCGTCCGCGGGCTCCAGCGGGCCGCTCGAGTTCGACATGGATATGTCCGAGGAGGCACTGGCGCCTCCTCCTCCCGCTCCACGCGTGGCGCCGCCGCGCGCCAGTGGACCGCTGGAGTTCGACCTGGACCTCAGCGAGGCGATGGAGGAGCCCCCTCCCGCGCCCCCCGTG